>DVGE01000180.1 GCA_018712885.1 Candidatus Pullichristensenella stercoripullorum
GGTGCGCGCCTATTCGCGCGGCGCGGCGGAGGCCGTCAACGCCTGCGGCGTGGGCGTGATGCACCCCACGCTGCGCGTCCTCGTGGACGTGCCGTACCCGCTTTTGAGCAAAGTGGAGTTCTTTTTGAAGACCGCGCCGGTGATCGTCGAGGACAAAGCCTTTGCCGAGCAGGTGACGCTGACGCTGCTCACGCGCGAAACGGACGCCGCGACCTTGGAAGCGAGCCTTGTCGACCTTTCCGAGGGCACGCTGGAACTGGTGCGCTTTGACGAGTTCTATCACCCGTGGCCGGAAGAGGACGCCGCGTTAAAATAACAGTCTCCCGCTTGCAATGCGCCCCGCCCGGGCGTATAATGATTCCAAAATTCCATTTTCAGATACGGAGGGTCTACCATGCAGGACATTCGCTTTGAACAGGCGACTTCCTTCAAGCAGAAGCCGCAGGACGAGAGCAAGATGGGCTTTGGCAAGCTCTTTACCGACTACATGTTTGAAATGGACTATTCCGTGGAAAAGGGCTGGCACGATCCCCGCGTGGTGCCGTACCACAACTTCTCCATGGACCCTGCCACGTCCGTTTTGCACTATGGCCAGGAGATCTTCGAGGGCATGAAGTGCTATCGCCGCAAGGACGGCGGTCTGCAGCTCTTCCGCCCCCGCGACAATTTCAAGCGCATGAACCGCTCCGCCGAGCGCATGGCCATTCCCCAGTTCGATGAAGACGTGGCCATGGCCGGCCTTGAAAAGCTCCTCGAGGTGGAGAAGGACTGGGTGCCGCACACCCAGGGCGCGACGCTCTACATCCGACCCACCATCATCGCCATGGACGCCATGCTCGGCGTGCACGCGGCGCACACCTACAAGTTCTACATCATCCTCTCGCCCTCGGGCGCGTACTACGCCGGCGGCCTCGCCCCGGTGGACATCTACGTGGAGGACAAGTACGTCCGCGCCGTGCGCGGCGGCATCGGCTTTGCCAAGACCGGCGGCAACTACGCGGCCTCCATCCGCGCCGGCGAGATCGCCGAGGAAAAGGGCTACACGCAGGTGCTGTGGCTGGACGGCGTGGAGCAGAAATACGTCGAGGAAGTCGGCGCCATGAACATGATGTTCGTCATCGACGGCAAGATCGTCACCCCGATGCTCAACGGCTCCATCCTCCCCGGCATCACCCGCGATTCCATCCTCAAACTGGCCAAACACCTCGGCTATGAGACGGAGGAGCGCCGCATCGCCATCCAGGAGGTCTTCGACGCCGCCCACGCCGGCCATCTCAACGAGGCCTTCGGCACCGGCACCGCCGCCGTGGTCTCCCCGGTGGGCGCGCTGTGCTGGAACGGCGAGAAGCTCATCATCAACAACGGCGAGATCGGCCCCATCGCCCAGAAGCTCTACGATACGCTCACCGGCATCCAGTATGGCGAGCTCAAGGACGATTTCGGCTGGGTCGTGAAGCTGAACTGACCAACGAAACGCGAAGGGGCGGGGCGGGTGCCTCGTCCCTTTTTTGAAAGGAAGAGCGCCGTGCTCACGCATCGCATCCCTCCGGGCGTGCCGGAAACGCCGGCGCGCCGCTACATCCGCCGCGCCTGGCCGCTGCTGCCCGAGCGCGAGGTGCGAAACGCCTTTGCCCGGCGGGACGTGAAGAAAAACGGCGCGCGCATCGCCCCCGCCGACACCGTGCGCGGCGGCGACGAACTGACGCTCTATGTGAACGCGGCGTTCCCGCTGGACGTGCTCTTTGACGACGGCCGTCTGCTCGCCGTCTTAAAGCCGCAGGGCCTGCCCGTGGACGTCGATCAGGACGGGGTGGGGGAGGACACGCTTCTTGCCCGCCTGCGCGCCTACAACGGGGAAGCGCGCCTTTTGCACCGCCTCGACGCCCAGACCGGCGGCGTGCTGCTGGCGGCGCTCGATGAAGAGACTTACCAAAGCGGCCTGACCGCCTTCCGCGAGCATCAGCTTGTCAAGATCTACCGCGCCGTGGCCAAAGGCCCGTTTCCGGCGAAGGCGGGGGAGTGGCATGACTTCCTTGTCAAGGACGCGCGCCGCGCCGCCGTGCGCGTGATGAAACATCCCGGCGGCGGCGCGAAGCCCATCATCACCCGCTGGCGCGTCCTCGAAGAACTGGATAAGAACTGGTTTTGCGTGGAGCTGGAGCCGGTCACGGGGCGCACGCACCAGCTGCGCGCGCACATGGCCTTCTACGGCCACCCCATTTGGGGGGACGATAAATACGGCGGCCGCGAAACGCGCGCGGCGCGGCTGCACCTGTGGTGCCGCAGCGTCGCGCCGCTCGCCGGGGCGCTGGGCAAGTACGCGGGGCGCATCTTCACCGCCCCGGAGCCGGATTGGGGGAAGGAATTTGGACGTTCGCCTCATCGCCTTTGACATGGACGATACGCTGCTGGGCGCGGATGGGGAATTTCCCGAGATCAATGTGCGCGCCCTGCGCGCCTGCGCCGAGCGCGGCATCCATCTGGCGCTCAACAGCGGCCGCAGTTTTGAGATGCTGCGGGAGTTTGCCTGCGCGTTGGAGGCGGCGCCCTTCATCATCTCCGTCAACGGCGCGCGCGTGGACGCGGGGCCGGACGGCCCCACGCTTTTGGAGCGCGTTTTTGACGACGGGCACACGCGCGCCGTCTACGAGGCCATGCGCGCCTCCGGCCTGTATTACACCGTCTACACCCGCGGTCACACCTACATGGGCAATTCCGCGCAGCGCTTTTTGTACAGTCGCTTTGGCCATCACTACGCCCACGTCAGTCACAGCGGCCCCTACGTCTACGAAATGGTGGACGATGAAGCGCGCCTGCGCGCCGAGGGCCTCGTCCACCCCTACAAATTCGTCGCCCTGGGCACGGAGCATGACGCGCGCTTTGCGGGCATCCTCGACGCCATCGCCCCGCTGAATATGTCCATCTCCAGTTCGCGCGCGGACAATCTGGAAGTGATGATGCCGGGCGTGGACAAGGGCACGGCGCTCGCCTTTCTTGCAGAGCGCCTCGGCATTGCGCGCGAACAGGTGATGGCCTTTGGCGACAACACCAACGATCTGCCCATGCTCGCCTACGCCGGCGCGTCCGTGGCCATGGAAAACGGCGAGGAGAGCGTGCGCCGCGCCGCCCGCTTCGTCGCCCCGCACCACGCCGAGGGCGGCGTGGGCAAATTCCTCTTTGAGAAGGTGCTTTCATGATGCACATCGTCCTCGTCGAGCCGGAGATCCCGCAGAACACGGGCAACATCGCCCGCACCTGCGCCGCCACCGGCGCCATGCTCCACCTCATAAAGCCGCTGGGCTTTGAGATCTCCGACCGCTACTTAAAGCGCGCCGGGCTGGACTACTGGTATCTGATGACCTACGAAGTCCACGAAAGCTGGCAGGCGTTTTTGGAAAAATATCCCGGCGCCACCCTGCACTTTGCCACCACCAAGGCCCCGCGCGACTATTGCCAGGTCGCCTACGGCGCGGACGACTTCCTCGTCTTCGGCCGCGAGACGCGGGGGCTTCCGGAAACGCTGCTCAAAGCCAACTACGAGCGCTGCGTGCGCATCCCCATGCGCGCAGACGCCCGCAGTTTGAACCTTTCCAACTCCGTGGCCGTCTTATTGTATGAGGCGCTGCGCCAGCAGGGGTTTCCGGGACTTGCCGGCGAAGGCGCGCTCACCGGCCGCGACGAGGACGGCGCTTGGCGGGACTACGTGTAGCCGCGCTTTTGTCACAGACCTGTCGCGCCGCGGCGCTTGCATTTTGGCCTTGACCATGGTATACTTGGCAGACTGGGAGGTGTGGAAATGGCGAGGATCGTCACCAGAAAAGAGGCGGAAGGCCGCAGGTTCCGCCTGCGCGTGTTCGCGGGCATGTTCGACTTTCTGGCCACCATCGGCAGCCTCATCTTGATCTTCGCGTGCGTGGCGCTGCTGGCCTCGCTGGTCACGTGGATCCGCAACGACGCCAAGACCACTTTCGCCTCCATCGAATACTCCATCACCTCGGCGCTGATCATGCCCGAGGACGAGCAAACGCCGCAGACCACGCAAGCGCCCCAGCTCTGACCGCCGGGGCGTTTTTCATGGAAAGGGGGAAAGTGCGTGCGCGTTTCCTGGAGTTCCCTGCTCGGCGAGGTGCGCGCCTGTGAAAAGTGCGGCCTCTGCCGGGGCAGAATGAATGTGGTGCCGGGCGAGGGCGACCCCAACGCCGACCTGATGTTCATCGGCGAAGGCCCGGGCGCGGAGGAAGACCGCCAGGGCCGTCCCTTCGTGGGGCGTTCGGGCGAGCTTTTGACGAAAATGATCCACGCCATCGGCCTGGAACGCTCGGAGGTCTACATCTGCAACGTGGTCAAGTGCCGCCCGCCGGCCAACCGCGATCCCGCGCCGGAGGAGGCCGAGACGTGCCTGCCCTACCTGCGCGCGCAGGTGGCGCTGGTGCGCCCCAAAGTCATCGCCCTGCTCGGCCGCGTGGCCTGCCAGTACACGCTGCGCGAGCACATCTCCATCACCCGCGATCACGGCCGCTGGTTCGAGCGCAAGGGCGTGTGGATGATGCCCACCTTCCACCCGGCGGCGCTTCTGCGCGACCCGGCCAAAAAGCGCGACGCCTGGGAGGACTTTCAAAAACTGCGCGATAAGCTGCGCGAGGTGCAACATGGATAGGTTCCGCCAAGAGCTGGAAAACTTCGTCCGCGAGGTCTACGAAGGCGAGCGCAAGGTGCTGGTCTTCGGCGAAGGCCCTTTGCATGCGCGCGTGATGCTGGTGGGCGAGGCTCCCGGCGAGCGCGAGGCGCTGGAGGGCCGCCCCTTCGTCGGCCGCGCCGGGAAAAACCTCGACGCCTTTTTGGAAGGCGCGCGCATCCGCCGCGAGGAGCTCTACGTCACCAACGCCGTCAAGTTCCGCCCCACGCGCGCCTCCGCCGCGGGGCGCACGGTCAACCGCCCGCCCACGCAGGAGGAGATCCGCCTCTTTGCCCCCTGGTTGGCGCGCGAGATCGCCCTTGTAGACCCTCAGTGCGTGGTCACGCTGGGCAACGTGCCCCTGCGCGCCGTTTGCGAAAAGCGCCTGACCATCGGCGAAGTCCACGGCCAGTTGCTTACGGCGCAGGGCCGGCCGCTGTTCCCCCTCTACCATCCCGCTTCGGTGATCTACAACCCCGCCCTGCGCCAGATCTACGCCGCGGATGTGGCGTCGCTGGCGCGCTGGCTGGCGGAAGGAAAAATATAACATAAGATTTACGTTAATTGTCGTGCAAACGGGTTTTCATCGCGCGGGAAATGTGTATGATAGTACTTGCGTATTTTGCTGTGATACGCTGCGGCGCTCGTGTGGCAGCGCGGGCGCGCGCGGCATAAGTCTTACGGGGAGGCGACGGTATGGCGTTGGTGAAGTGCCCGCGTTGTGAACTGAATTACATGAATGAGGGCGAGAAGATGTGCTCTGTGTGCCGCAAGGAGCTGCACGGCGAATCCGAGCAGTACGACGTGATCGAGCTGTGCTCGGAGTGCGGCGAAAATCCCGTGGTGCCGGGGCAGGAACTGTGCGCTTATTGCCTGAAGGAGTTTTCCCGCCGCAATTCCGATCCCTCGGAAGACGGCGTGGGCGACGGCTCCATGAGCCTGGACGCCATGGACGCGGTCAGCTCCATGAACGAGATCGACCTGGGCGACGACCTGCCCGACGAGGACTTCGGCGGCGAGAGCTTCGAGGAAGACCTCGACGAGGAAGACAAGGACGACCTCGACGACGAAGACAGCGAGGGCTGACCTTGGCGCTGTTTGCGATCTCCGACCTCCACCTGCCGGCGCGGGAAAAGCCCATGGACGTGTTTGGCGCGCACTGGGAGAACCACTTCGCGCGCATCCGCGAGGACTGGCTTCGGCGCGTGGGCGAGGAAGACGTGGTGCTTTTGCCCGGAGACCTCACCTGGGCCATGCGCCTGGAGGACGCCCTGGAGGACATCGCCCGCGTGGGCGAATTGCCGGGCCGCAAGATCATCCTGCGCGGCAATCACGACTACTGGTGGAGCGCCATCGGCCGCGTGCGCCGCGCCCTGCCCCAGGGCATGTACGCCCTGCAAAACGACGCTATGGAATTGGACGGCGTGCTCTACGCCGGCTCCCGGGGCTGGACATTGCCCCCCTACGCGCAGGACGCGGACGATGCGCGCATCTACGCGCGCGAGCGTTTGCGGCTGGAAATGTCGCTCAAACACGCGCGTTCTCTCTCCCCGGACGCGCCTCTGGTGGTGATGGCCCACTATCCGCCGCTCACCGAGTGCTGCGTTGGCGTTTCCGACCTTCTGGAAGCCTACGGCGCGCGCGCCTGCGTCTACGGCCACCTGCACGGCGCGGCCCTCTCCGGGGCTTTCCGCGGCGAAAGGAACGGCGTTACATACTATCAGGCCTCCTGCGACGGCCTCGGCTTCAAGCTCCTGCGCATCCCCCTGAAGGAAGAATGAACCTTGACAACGCGACGGCGGCATGCCCTCGCGTTTTTTCTCGACCAAATACCTGTAAACTTAACGTTTCCGTCGTATAATAATACAAAATCATTCAACGCAGGGGGGTGTTGCGCTTGTCCGCAACCAGAGAGCACGATATGTTTGACCCGAAAATGGAAGCCATCAGCCGCGATGAGCTTCACGCCCTCCAGTCCGAGCGCCTGCGCTGGACGGTGAAACACGAATACGACAACGTCCCCGTCTACCGCGCGCGCATGGACGCCAAGGGCATCCGCCCCGAGGACATCCGCGATGTAGACGATCTCAAATATTTGCCCTTCATGGAGAAGACCGACCTGCGCGACCAGTTCCCCTACGGCCTGCTCGCCACGCCTTTGCACGACATCGTGCGCATCCAGGGCTCCAGCGGCACCACCGGCCGCCCCATCGTCTCCGGCTATACGCAGCATGATGTGGACGTGTGGACCGAACTGATGGCGCGCTGCATCTCCGCCGCGGGCGGCGGCGCGGACGACATCGTCCAGGTCTCCTACGGCTACGGCCTCTTCACCGGCGGCCTCGGCGCGCATCAGGGCGCGGGCAAGCTGGGGGCCACGGTCATCCCCATGTCCAGCGGCAACACCCAGCGCCAGATCATGATGATCAAGGAACTGGGCGCCACCATGCTCTGCTGCACGCCCTCCTACGCGCTGTATCTGGGCGAGTCCATCCGCGAGGCGGGCATCCCCGTGTCCGACCTCAAGCTCAAGGCCGGCTGCTTCGGTGCCGAGCCGTGGACGGAGGAGATGCGCAAGCAGATCGAGGAACTTCTCGGCATCAACGCCTACGACGTCTACGGCCTTACCGAGATCGCCGGCCCCGGCGTGGGCTTTGAGTGCGTGGCCAAGCACGGCATGCACGTCAGCGAGGACCACGTCATCCCCGAGATCATCGACCCCGTCACCGAACAACCCCTGCCCTACCGCACGCCGGGCGAGCTGGTGTTCACCACCATCACCAAGGAAGGCATGCCGATGCTGCGCTACCGCACGCACGACATCTGCACCCTGGACGACACGCCCTGCGAGTGCGGCCGCACGCTGGTGCGCATGGGCCGGATCACCGGCCGCACGGACGACATGATCGTCGTGCGCGGCGTCAACGTCTTCCCCACGCAGATCGAGAGCGTGCTCGTCGGTCTCGAAGGCGTGGCCCCGCACTACCTGCTGGTGGTCGATCGCGTCCGCTCCGCCGACACCCTCGAAGTGCAGGTGGAGATGACCGAGGATATGGTCTCCGATACCGTGTCGCACATCCAGGGTCTGGCGCGCACCATCCACGAGCGCATCAAGTCCGTGGTGGGCATCTCCACGGACGTCAAGCTCGTCGCGCCCAAGTCCATCCCGCGTTCCGAAGGCAAGGCCAAGCGCGTCATCGACAAACGCAAGCTCTGATCGAAAGGGGGACTACCATGTTCATCAAGCAGATCTCCGTCTTTCTCGAGAACAAGCGCGGCAGCTTCCGCATGCTCACCGAGCTGCTGGGCAAGAACGGCATCGACCTTCTGGCCGTCTCCATCGCCGACACCAAGAACTTCGGCATCGTCCGCTGCGTGGTGCGCGGCACCGAGTGCGACAAGGCGCTGGAGCTTCTCAAAAACGCCGATTACTCCACCCGCGTCAACAACGTCATCTGCGTGGCCGTGCCGGATCGTCCCTGCGGCCTTGCCGAGGTGCTGGCGCTTCTGGACGACAACGACCTCTTCATCGAGTACACCTATTCCTTCGTGCGCGGCCGCGAGAACAACGCCCTGATCATCCTCCGCCTTTCGGAGCAGGAGCGCGGTGTCAAGCTCTTTGCCGACAACGGCGTGCGCGTGCTTTCGCAGGACGAGGTGGACGCGCTGTGAGAAGCACCTGCCTGACCGTATCCCTTTCCGCCATCGAGGAAAACTACCGCAGGATCCGCGCGGCCCTCGCGCCGCGGGTCAAGGTCATCGCCGTGGTCAAGGCCGACGCCTATGGCCACGGCGCCGTTCCCGTCGCCCGACGCCTCGAGGCCGCGGGCGCGGACATGTTCGCCGTCGCCATCCTGGAGGAGGCGCTTGCCCTGCGCGAAGCGGGCGTTACGCGCCCCATCCTCATCCTCGGCGGCGTCGCCCCCGGCGATGAGCGCGAGGCCGTGCGTGCGCGCGTCTCTCCGGCGGTGTTCGCGCCGGACGCCCTTGCGCGTCTGGAAGCCGCTGCCGTCGCCGAAAACGCCCCCGCCCATGCCCACCTCAAAGTGGATACCGGCATGGCCCGCATCGGCACGCGCGGCGACGCGGAACTGGACGAGCTGCTTTCGCGCTGGCGCGACTGCCCCCACGTGGTCATGGAAGGCATGTTCACCCACTTCGCCGTCGCCGACACGCAGGAGGACTTCACCCGCGCGCAGGACGCCGCCTTCCAACGCGCCGTCGCGCGCGTGCACAGCGCCGGTTTCGCCCCCCTCGTCCACGACGCGGCGACCACGGCCATCCGCTATCCCGATCTGCGCCACGACGCCGTGCGCCCCGGCATCGGCCTCTATGGGTACTGCATGCGCGAAGTGCCCGGCCTGCGAATGGCCCAGCGCCTCACGGCAAAGCCCGTGCGCATCGCTTGGATCGAGGCGGGGGAGACGGTCGGCTATGGCCGCACCTTCGCCGCCCCGCGCCGCACGAAGGTGATGACCGTGCCCATCGGCTACGGCGACGGCTACCCGCGCGCGCTCGGCAACCGCGCCGATCTGCTGGTGTGCGGCAAGCGCGCCCCCATCATTGGCCGCGTCTGCATGGACATGCTCATGGCCGACGTCACGGACATCCCCGAGGTCGCCATGGACAGCGAGGTCGTCCTCCTCGGCGCGCAGGGCGGCGAATGCATCGACGCCGCCGAGCTGGCGCAAAAGTGCGATACCATCCCCTACGAGATCATGCTCGGCTTCTCCCCGCGCGTGCGCCGGGTGTGGGAAGACTGACGGGCGGGCCGCGCGAAAACCGCTTTGTCTAAGGGCGGTTTTTGCCTTTCCAGCGCCCAAATTGCCGCCGCAAGCGTCAAAAACAGGCGCTCATGGCGGACAGGAGCCCGGAAACGGCGCTTTTTTGCAGCCTTTGCGCAGAAATTTCGATTTTATTTCGAAAAAACACTTGGCAAATGTTGCACAAATATGATATAATTACGACAAATAGCGTGGGTGAGGCTATGCGCATAATAGCAGGAGAGGCGAAGGGCCGGAAACTGTACGCGCCGGGCGGCGAGGATACGCGCCCGACGGCGGACAGGATCCGTGAGTCTGTCTTTGGCATTTTGGGGCCTCGCGTGCTGGAAGCGCGTGTGCTCGACCTCTTTGGCGGCACGGGCGCGCTGGCGCTGGAGGCGCTCAGCCGGGGCGCGGCGCGCGCGACCATCGTGGACAGCAGCGTCAAGGCCGTCGCCTGCATCCGCCGCAACGCCGAAGCCGTGCTGGGCGCGGACATGGCGCGCGCGGAGATATTCCGCGCCGACTACCGTCAGGCCATCGAGCGCCTCGCGCAGCCGTTTGACCTCGTGTTCCTCGACCCGCCCTACCGCATGGAAACGGCCTATGGCGACGCCCTGACGCGCCTGCGCCAGCGCGGGCTGCTGGCCGAAGGAGCGCTGGCGATCCTCGAACGGGCCGAAGCGCGCGCCATCGCTCTGCCGGAGGGGTTTTCCGTCCGCGACGCGCGGCGCTATGGCGAGACCTGCGTGGAATTCATCGCTGAAGGGGAAGAGGCATGAGGGTCATCTATGCGGGCAGCTTTTCGCCGCCCACGCTCGGGCATCTGGACATCATCCGCCGCGCTTCGGCGCTGTTTGACGAAGTGGTGGTGGCCGTGCTCTCCCAGTCGGAGAAACAGTATCTGTTCTCTCTGGAAAAACGGCGGGAGATGCTCGCGCGCGTGACGGGCGATCTCGCCAACGTGCGCGTGGTGGCGGATACGGGCATGCTCGTGGAGCTCGCCCGGCGCGAGGGCGCGGAGGCGATCCTGCGCGGCATCCGCGACGCCAGCGACCTGCCCCTGGAGATGCAGATGGCCACGGCCAACCGCGCCATCGGCGGTCTGGACACGGTATTTCTGGTCTGTTCGCCGGTGTACAGCCTGCTTTCATCGTCCATCGTGCGCGACTGTGCGCGGCACGGCGCGCCGATTAAGAGCATGGTGCCCGAGCAGATCGTCAACGATATTTACGCGGCGTGTATCCCGGCGCCGGATCTGAAAAGGAGTGTGTAAGATGGAGCGCGATCAGGAGAGATTCTACGAGGATGAGCTTGAACCCCGCGAGGATACCGTCGCGGAGCAGGAGACCGACGAGGTCGATGACCTGAAGTTCTTCCTGGAGCTGCTCAAACTCATTCGCATGGCCATCAACGCCGGCGCCAACGTGCCGCTGACGAATAAAAAGATCATCGACGCCGACAAGTGCCTGCGCATCATCGACGATATGGAGAAAAACCTCCCCGACGCGGTGCAGTACGGCATGAAGATGTACAACGAACGCGAACGCCTGATGACCAACGCCGAGACCACGGCCATGAACCGCGTCACCAGCGCCGAGATGCGCGCCAACGCCGCTCTGGAAAAGGCCAAGGAGGAAGTCTCCCAGCGCCTCGCCGACGCCGAGAACCGCGCGCACGACATCATCGCCGACGCGCAGGAGCGCGCCGACCACATGCTCGACGAAAGCGAGATCGTCCGCCGCGCCCGCGAGGAAGCGCGCATCATCAAGAACGACGCCCGCGTCGAGGCCAACGAGCTGCGCATCAAGGCCAGCCAGGACGCCTACAAGGTGCTCTCCGCCGTGGAGGGCGAGCTTTCCCAGTCCCTCAACACCATCCGCCGCCGCCGCGCCGAACTGGGCGCGGAGAGCGAATAAGCGCCGGATACGACCGCGCCGCCCCGGACGTTTTCCTGTCCGTGGGCGGCGCGCGGCGTTTTGGAACGCCTAGTCCTTGATGATGACGGCGACCAGCACAAGGTCGGTGTCGCCGATGTTCTCCACCGAATGGCCGTGGCCGGAGAAGGTGGCCATGGAGTCGCCGGGGTGGACGAACGCCTCCACATCGTCGTCCATCACGCGGCCTTCGCCCTCGAGGAAGAGGAACATCTCCGTTTCGTTCTCGTGCACGTGATGGCCGATGGACGCGCCGGGCGCGAGGCGGATCTCGGAAAACAGCCGGGCGTTGCCGGGCAGTTCCTTGCTGGCGGGGGTCAGAAGCGCCGCGCCGGCGCCGCCGCGCATGTGTTCGCGCGTTTCGGTGACGCGCTCGGACTTGCGGGTGATCATGGGGACATACACCTCCTGTGTTTTCTACCGCCATTATACCATCCCGCGGCCCATCTTACAACGATTTTTACACAATAGCATACAAAACCATGCGTTCTTGTGTTATAATGTGCGCGTCGGCATCCGCAGGGAGCCGAACGCAGTTTCCCGGCCGCCACATATTTCGTAGGGTATCGAACGACGAACTCGAACGGAGGGACCTTTCCATGACCACCCATGAAAAACTTCGCCAACTCACGCTCACATCGCTGTTCATCGCTCTGGTCGTCCTCTTTGGCATGACGCCGCTGGGCCTCATTCCCGTCGGCACGCTCAACGCCACCATATTGCACATCCCCGTCATCATCGGCGTCATCGCGCTGGGTCTGAAGCCGGGCCTCGTTCTCGGCCTCGCCTTCGGTCTGGTCAGCACCTTGCGCGCCTTTGGCATCCCGTTGCCCGCCTCGGCGCTGGTCATGACGCTGATGGACAAAAGCCCCCTGCTGGTCGTGGTGATGAGCGTCGCGCCGCGGCTTCTGGTGCCGCTGCTGGCATATCTCGTCGCGCGCCTGCCGCTGCGCGGCGTCAGGCGCTACGGTCTTCTCTGCGGCGCGAGCCTGATCGGCTCGATCACCAATACCGTCTTTTATCTCGGGCTGATGCTGGTCTTTTACGCCCTCATGGGCCTTGACAACGCCGCCATCATCGCCACCATCACCGGCACCGGCGCGGTGCAGGGCGCTCTGGAGGCCGCCGCTGCGGCCATCATCGTCCCGCCCGTGGTCCTCGC
>DVGE01000181.1 GCA_018712885.1 Candidatus Pullichristensenella stercoripullorum
GCGGGCAGCGTCTCCAAAAAGACCAGCTTCGTGGTTGCCGGCGAGGCGGCGGGCAGCAAGCTGACCAAAGCGCAGGCATTGGGCATCCCCGTGGTGGACGAGGCGGGGTTGCTGGAAATGTTGAAAGAGGGATAGAGACAGCCGCCGGGCGATGCGTTCGTCCGGCGGCTGTTCTGTGGAATTTTCAGCCTATGAGGTTTTTCTTCGCCTGCGGGGCATTGGCGAAGATGGCGCCCACGGTCGGGCAGCTTTCCATCTCCGGGCAGTCGCCGCAGGTAGCCGCGCCTCTTTGCCGGGCGCAGCGGCGGACGGCGCAGAGCTGTTCGCAGAACACGGTTTTGGCCCCGTCTGCGCGGCAGCCCTGACAGTTGATATGCTCGGGCAAAATGGGCGCGTGGTTCAGCGCCGCCCAGAGCTTGGCGGTCTTTTCCCGCAGCGCCTGATCGTCATGAAGCGTGGCGATGTAGGCGTCGCACTGTTCGCAGTCCAGCCCGCAGTAAGCGATATTGGGTCGCATGGGTGAGGTCTCCTTCTCTTCCGGCGTGTACGCGCTAAAGCAGCGCCGTTTTCTCCGCGACCTTCTTCCGGATGGCGGAGACGGTGTCGCGGATGGTGAGGTGCGTCGTGTCGATCGCGTTGCGCTCGTAGGCTCCCAGATCGGCGAACTGCTCCCACATCGTCTCCACCAGTTCGATGTTCGTTTCCCTGTTCAGCTTGGCGCGCCCGGTCGCGCGCTTGAGCGTTTCCTCCCTGCTGGCGCGCAGGACGAGATAGTGGACTTCATAGCCCTCCCGTGCCGCCTGCTTCCACGGCTGCAAAAACCACGGGCCGACGATGCCGTCCACCACCACGTCGTATCCGCCGCGGGCAAAGCGCTTCGCGGCTTCGAGAAACGCTTCGATGACGACGCGGTTTTGCCCGTTGGACGCCGGCAGGTGCGGCGCGATATATCCCTTGCTGAGATAATGGTAAAAGTCGTCCGTGTGCATGTGGACGGACTTTTCCAGACTGGTCTGTTGAGCGACCAGGGCCGCGGCGGTGGTCTTTCCCGTTCCCGGCGAGCCTGTGACGATCAGTATCCTGCCCTGTTGCATGGCTGTCCTCGCATTTTGTATGGCAGGGCCGCCGGACGCTTGCCCGGCGGCCTTTCGTTTACAGCAGCTTGCTCAAAAATTCCTGCGCGCGCTGCGTCTGGGGGTTGCCAAAGAGGTTTTCGGGGGTGTTTTCCTCCATGACCTTGCCCTCGTCCATGAACAGCACGCGGTCGGCCACCTCGCGGGCGAAGCCCATTTCGTGGGTGACGACCACCATGGTCATGCCCTCGCGGGCCAGCGCCTTCATGACCTCCAGCACTTCGCCGACCATCTCCGGGTCGAGCGCCGAGGTCGGCTCGTCAAAGAGCATCACTTCCGGGTCCATGGCCAGCGCCCGCACGATGGCGATGCGCTGCTTCTGGCCGCCGGAGAGTTGGTTGGGATAGGCGTCGGCGCGGTCGGCGAGGCCCACGCGCGCAAGCAGCGCCATGGCCTTTTCGTCCGCCGCCTGCTGGGTCATGCCCTTGAGCTTGCGGGGGGCGAGGGTGAGGTTTTTCAAAACCGTCATGTTGGGGAAGAGGTTGAAGTGCTGAAAGACCATGCCCATCTTCTGGCGGTGGATGTTGATGTTCACCCTGCTGTCGGTGATGTCCACGCCTTCAAAGGTGATCTTGCCCTTCGTGGGCAGCTCCAGCAGGTTCAGGCAGCGCAGAAAGGTGCTTTTGCCGCTTCCCGAGGGGCCGATGACCACCAGCACCTCGCCCTTGCGCACCTGCGCGTCCACGCCGTTGAGGGCGTGGACCTTGCCGTGGCCAAACTCCTTGTACAGGCCCTCCACGGTGATGATGGCATCAGTGATCACTTGCGCGCAGCCTCCTTTCCAGCTTGCCGACCAGCCATGTGAAGAACATGACCACGATCAGGTAGATCAGCGCCACCGCGATCAGCGGCATGAACGCCGAATAGGTGCGGCTGCGGATGATGTCGCCCGCCTTGGTCAGGTCCTGCACGGCCACGTAGCCCGCCACCGAAGTCTCCTTCAGAAGGGCGATGAACTCGTTCATCAGCGAGGGCAGCACGTTTTTGATCGTCTGCGGCACGATGATGTAGCGCATGGTCTGCAAATAGTTGAAGCCCAGACTGCGGCCGGCCTCGAACTGGCCGTTGTCGATGGACATGATGCCGCCGCGGATGATCTCGGCCACGTAGGCGCCGGAGTTGATGCCGAACGCCAGCGCCGCCACCATGGTGCCGTCCTTGGCGGTGGCGAAGATGACGTAGAAGAAGATCATCACCTGCACGACCACAGGCGTGCCGCGCACAACGGTCAGATAGACCTTGCACAGGCCGTTGAAAAAGCCGAACACGCGGCGGCCGAAGCTGGGCCGCGCCGTCTCGGCGGTCTTGTCGTAGGTGGAGCGCACCGCCGCCACCACGATGCCGATGAGCACGCCGACGATCAGCGCCACCAGCGTCAGAAGCAGCGTGTTCCCAAGGCCGGTGACGAGATATTCCCAGCGGTCGGCCTTGATGAAGTTCAGTTCAAACTCGGCCTTGACCGACGCAAACCACTCTGCCAAAAAAGTCCCTCCTCACGTCGCTTGCGGTCGTCGTATGCGCGCA
>DVGE01000182.1 GCA_018712885.1 Candidatus Pullichristensenella stercoripullorum
CCGAAGGCCCGAAGGCCCGAAGGCCCGAAGGCCCGAAGGCCCGAAGGCCCGAAGGCCCGAAGGCCCGAAGGCCCGAAGGCCCGAAGGCCCGAAGGCCCGAAGGCCCAGTCCGCCGGCGCTGCCGGAGCATGTCCGCGCCGCGGGCGAATATAATGGAGCATGGGGGTGCGGAGGATGCGGAAGGGTTGGCTGGTGACGCTTTGCGTGGTGGTCTCTGTGGCGGTCGTGGGGCTGGCGTTCTGCGCGCTTTCGCAGCTTTTGCGGGGCCTGCTCTCATCGCCGGCGCTCCGCCATGCGCTGGAAGCCCTCTGGCGCGACCCCAACGCGCCCGCCGCGCTCTGCGCCGCTTTGCTTTTGTAAATCTCCGGCGATGTACACATTTTAAATGTGTTGACCTTGTGCGTCTTCGGGGTTTATGCTATACTTATGCCACCATCATGGAATATCCTGCCCGCGCGGAGGACGGCGGGCAGGGCGCGTACAAAGGAGGCGCGGCTGTGGCGGAACGCCTGTTTCCCATCCTCTATCTGGAGCTCGACGCCGTCGGCCTGGCGATCCTGCTGATCGTGCTGTTCAGCCAGAGACGCACGGGCCATGGCTCTGCGGATCAACGCTATTTCAACGCCCTGGTGCTCAGCGACGTTGCGATGCTGGCGCTGGACGCCGCCATGTGGCTGCTCGATGGGCGCGCGTTCCCCCTGGCGCGGGCGCTGCTCAGCGCCTGCAGCGCCGCCTATTATCTCGTCACGCCGCTGGTGGCCTGTTTCTGGCTGCGCTATTGCGATTACCGCATTTACCGCGACGATGGCCGCCTGCGCCGCCGCCGTCTCGCCTACGGCGTCCCCTTTCTGCTCAACGCCGCCCTGTGCGTGTCCAGCGTCTGGACAGGCGCGGTGTTTTATCTGGACGCGGCCAACGTCTACCATCGCGGCCCCTGGTTCTGGGCGCACGGCGTGGTGACGCTGACCTATGTGCTCTGGGCGCTGGCGGTCATCTGGCGGAAAAGCGCCGCCGGCCGTCTGACACGGCGCGAGCGGACGTACCTGACGCTGTTCATGGCGCCGCCGGCTGTGGGCGTCGTCGTGCAGTGGATGTTCTATGGCGTGACGATGCTCTGGATCATGGTGGCGGTGAGCATACTCTTCATTTATATCAACGTGCAGAACCAGCAGATATTTTCCGACCCGCTCACGGGGCTGAACAACCGCCGGCGCTTTTCGCAGTATCTGGAGATGCGCGCGCAGGCCATCCAGTCCGAGGGCCGGCGGCTCTACGCGCTGATGCTCGACCTCGACCGCCTCAAGCACATCAACGATACCTACGGCCACGCCGCCGGCGACCGCGCCCTGATGCGCATGGCCGACGCCCTCAAGCGCGTCTGCGCCGAGCGCAACGACTTCCTCGCCCGCATCGGCGGCGACGAGTTCGTGCTGCTCTGCCTGCGCGAGAGCGAGGATGAGGTGCGCCAGACGGTCGACCGGCTGCGCGACTGCCTCGAAGCGCTCAACGCCCTGAACGACGAGCCCTTCGCCGTGGCCTTCAGCGCGGGCTGGGCCGAGTTCGGCAAGGCGGGCTGCGTGAACGCCGAAGCCGTGCTCACCGCCGCCGACCGGCATATGTACGCCATCAAGTCCTCCCACGAGCGCTCGCGCAGCCAAAGGCGATGAGCCCGCGCCGTCCCGGGGCGCAGAGAAGCCCGCGGAAGCGGGAATTGCCGCCGATCTCATTTCCATCAGAGGCAATTTCCGCTTCCGCGGCTTCCTTTTTTGACCTTGCCGTTTTTCCTCACGCCGGGCCCGCGCCGCGCGGGTGCGGCCCTTCCCGATCCACGCCCAGCGAGACGCGCACCGCCTCGGTGACCTTTTCCATGATCTCCGGGGGCAGCGAGCCGATGCGCTCGCGCAGGCGGCGCTTGTCCAGCGTGCGGATCTGTTCGGCGAGGATCACGCTGTCTTTCTGCAGCCCCGTGTTGCCCGCGGGTACGGACACGTGGGTGGGCAGACGCGCCTTGTTCACCTGCCCGGTGATGGCCAGCACGATCACCGTGGGGCTGTAACGGTTGCCCACGTCGTTCTGGATCACCAGCACGGGGCGGATGCCGCCCTGCTCCGAACCCACCACCGGGTCGAGGCTGGCGCTGAACAGATCACCTCTCGAAATCATGGTCTCACGCTCCGCATACACTGTCTGCGGCATACTATGCGCGCGCGGCGCGTGCGGTGTGAGCGTGCGCCCATGCCCGGAAACGTCCATCTGGCATCCCTCCCCCCGGGGCTACATCACCAGCATGCCGTTTTCCTCGCTGATGAGTTCGAAAAGTTCCCGCTCCGCGCCGGTCTGCGCGTCGATATAGACCAGGTATTCGCCGCTTTCGTCAAACGCCTGTATCTCGTAGCAGAGGTACTCTTCGGCGTTTTCGGGAATGACGCACAGCCGCGCCTCCTCCGCCGTCAGCCGTCCGCCGAGGCGGGCGACGGCTTCCTCCTGCGAAAGCGCGGGCAGCGTCAGGTCGCGCGTGACGTGATTGCGCAGATAGCCGCCCGCCTCCAGACCGATGACCGCCCCGTCGCGCAGCGATACCTGCACCTTGACAAGATCCGGGTAGAGCACCACGTCGTCCTGCACGGCGGCGAAGTTGACGGTGAGGATGCCGTCGTAGCGGCTGAAGTAGCTCTCGTGCATCTCCCCGTAGCCGCGCGCGGCGAGGAAGGCGCGCGCCGCCTCCACGCCCTGCTGGTCGTCAAGCGCCGCCTCCGTCACGTCCTCGTTGGGCAGCATGTACAGCACCTGCGCGCCCGCTTTCGTAACTCCGGCGGACATGGAGTAACCATTCGCCGTAACAGAAAACTCATAGCAGTCCACGGGGATGCTGCTCTCGCCCTCCAGGCGCAGCTCTGTCACCGCCCCCGCGCCGAGGAAGGCGCGCAGCGCCCGCTCCGCCCCGGCCGCGTCCACATTGGGCAGGCCGGCAAGGGCGCGGTACTCCGTCTGTCCGGAGGCGTCGGAAAAGGGGCCGTCGTACAAAAGCGCCGGATAGGAGACGGCCGGGTCGGTGAGCGGGTAGAGGCTCTCCTGTCCCGTTTCGCCCATGTCGCCGGCGAACACGTCCTCGCCGGACTCGTAGCGCGCAAGCAGTTGC
>DVGE01000183.1 GCA_018712885.1 Candidatus Pullichristensenella stercoripullorum
CCTCGGCGAATGGGCGCAGGCGCGCTTTGCCCGCGACGAGGGCGGCTTTGCCGAGGGCTTTGTCAACGCCACGCTGCTCTTTTCCGTCGGCGCCATGGCCGTGGTCGGCTCGCTGGAGGCGGGTCTGCGCAATAACCCCGATACGCTCCTGGCCAAGTCGGTCATCGACGCCGTATCGGCGGTCATCTTTGCCTCCACGTTCGGCATCGGCGTGGTCTTTTCCGCCATCCCCCTGACCATCTACCAGGGCGGCATCGCCGCGCTTTCCGGCGTGCTCGCGCCCTTCCTCACCGACGCCCTCGTCAACGAGATGTCCGCCGTCGGCTCGCTGCTCATCATCGGCCTTTCCTTCAACATGCTGGGCGTGACCAAAGAGCGCCTGCGCGTGGGCAACATGCTGCCCGCCATGCTCGTGCCCTGCGCCTATTTTCCCATCGCCGAGTGGCTGGGGAGGCTGTTTTGATGGACGCGCGGGAATACCTCGTCCCCATCCCGCCGCTGGAAAGGTGGAAGCGGGACGTGGCCGCGCGCCCCACGCCCTTCACGGACGGCCTCTGCGCCGACGCCCCCGAGGGCGCGCGTTCCGTGCGCCTGTTCGTGCTGCCCTTCGCGCCCTTCGCGCCCGCGCCGGAGGAGGCGATGTTCTCCGCCTATTACCTCGCCTCGCAAACGCTCTATGAACACGTAAAGGCCAACTGCGCCCGTCCCGCCTTCCGTCTTCCGCTCAAGCCCATCCTCGCCGGTTACGGCCTCGGCAGGCGCGGCCGCAACGGCCTCGTCGCCATCGAGGGCATGGGCACCTGCTTTGCCGTCGAGGCGGCGTGGAGCGGGGAAGAGGCCCCGCCCTGCGCGTGGACGGAGGAACCGCCGCTGGACGAGACCTGCAAAGACTGCGGCCTCTGCCTGCGCGCCTGCCCCGTGAGGGCGCTGGACGGGGCGGGTTACGTCGATACCGCCCGCTGTCTGCGCGCGCTGGCGGCGAAGAACGCCCCGCCCATGCCTGAGGAAGCCATGGTCCTCACCGGCAACAGCCTCTGGGGCTGCGACCTCTGCCAACGGGCCTGCCCGCGCAACGCCGCCGTCCGGCCTGTCCCCATGCCGGAGGAAGTGCGCGCCGCCATTTCCCTTGAACGCCTGCTGGCGGGGGACACGCGCGCTCTGGCCCCGCTGATCGGCGCGAACTACGCCCGCAAGGCACGCATGCGCATCCGCGCCTGCCTCGTCGCCGCCTGTTTGGGGAAGAGCGAACACCTCCCCGCCATCCGCGCCCTTGCGGCTGATCCGCTGGTCGGGCCTTACGCCCGTTGGGCGGCGCGACGGCTGGAAGAACGTTGAAAAATTTCCCCGGTATATGGCATTTCCTTCCCGGACATGGTATGATAGAGGCGTTGGGAAGGAGGCGCATCCATGCAGTCCATTCGCGAGATCTACAAAGTCGGCCGCGGCCCGTCCAGCTCCCATACCATGGGGCCGGAGCGCGCCGCGCTGCGCTTTTTGGCCGAACACCCCGAGGCCGACCACTTTACAGTGCGACTCTACGGCTCTCTGGCCAAGACGGGGGAGGGCCACGGCACCGACCGCGTGCTGATCAAAACGCTCTCGCCCGTGCCCACGCACATCGAATGGGTGCCGGAGCCGGATTTCCCCCTCGAACACCCCAACACGCTGGACTTCATCGCCTGCAGGGGCGAAAAGCAGACGGGCTTTCTGCGCGCCCTCAGCGTCGGCGGGGGAGACGTGCGCTATCCCGGCGAGGCGGCGGCGGAAAAGGCCGACGTCTACCCGGAAAACACCTTCCACGACATCGCCGAACACTGCAAGACGCACAACCTGCGTTTGAGCGACTATGTTGCCATGCGCGAGGGCGAGGACATCCGGGACTTCCTCGGCGGGATCTGGCGGGTGATGAACGCCGCCTGCGACGAGGGTCTTGCCCGCCGCGGCGTGCTGCCCGGCGGTCTGGGCGTGGAGCGCAAGGCGCAATACCTCTTCCAGCAAAAGCACATCGACGAAAGCCCGGAGACGCGGGAAAACCGCATCGTCTGTGCCTACGCCTTCGCCATCAGCGAACAGAACGCCGACGGTGGCGTCATCGTCACCGCGCCCACCTGCGGCGCGTGCAGCGTGCTGCCCAGCGTCTTGCGCTACATGCGGGAACAGCGCGGCATATCGCAGGAGCGCCTTTTGCGCGCGCTGGCCGTGGCGGGGCTGATCGGCGATCTGATCAAGACCAACGCCTCCATCAGCGGCGCGGAGTGCGGCTGTCAGGCGGAGATCGGTTCCGCCTGCGCCATGGCCGCGGCGGCCTTGGGCGAGCTGTTCGAGATGGGCATCGACCAGATCGAGTACGCCGCCGAAGTGGCGCTCGAACACCACCTCGGCCTCACCTGCGACCCCATTTGCGGCCTGGTGCAGATACCGTGCATCGAGCGCAACGCCGTGGCGGCCATGCGCGCCATCAACGCCGTGCGCATCGCCAACTTTTTGACCGCTACGCGCAAAATATCGTTCGATACCGTGGTCAGGACCATGTACGAGACCGGGCGCGACCTTTCCGGCCGCTACCGCGAGACCGCCGAGGGCGGACTGGCGAAAAATTACCGCCGCCCCTGAGAAAAAAGTGCGCCCGGCGCGCAAGATTTTACAAATATCTGTTGCGCCAAGGGGCCAAACTGTGCTATAATTTGTCGGAAAACGCACTTGCGCCGATCCGCGCGGCGTTGTCCCCTCGGGGATGCCGCCCGGAGACGAAGCGCAGGGTGGAAAAAACAAGGAGGGAACCCCACAATGGCAGTCATTTCCATGAAGCAGCTCCTCGAGGCCGGCGTCCACTTCGGCCATCAGACCCGTCGCTGGAACCCGAAGATGGCGCAGTACATCTTCACCGAGCGCAACGGCATCTACATCATCGACCTGCAGAAGACCGTGCGCAAGATCGACGACGCCTACATGTTCGTCCGCGACGTGGCCATGGAAGGCAAGTCCATCCTCTTCGTCGGCACCAAGAAGCAGGCGCAGGAGTCCATCGAGGCCGAGGCCAAGCGCTGCGGCATGTTCTACGTCAACAACCGCTGGCTGGGCGGCACGCTGACCAACT
>DVGE01000184.1 GCA_018712885.1 Candidatus Pullichristensenella stercoripullorum
CGCACGTTTTTTGCCTCCCGTTCCTCCCTCGCGCACGCCCTCGGCGCGCAACACCGAGATGATGGTGCCGAAAAAGCAGCGCGCGTCCATGTTCAGGGAGAGGTTTTCCACATATTCGCGGTCGTAGCGCACCTTGACGGGGATGGGCAGTTCGTCGCGGCCGCTGATCTGCGCAAGCCCGGTGATGCCGGGCCGCACGGCATTTACCCCCGCCTTTTCGCGCGCGGCGATGAGGTCATACTGGTTGTAAAGCGCCGGGCGCGGGCCGACGATGGACATGTCGCCCTTCAAAACGTTAAAAAACTGCGGCAGTTCGTCCAGGCTCGAGCGGCGCAGGAAAGCCCCCACGCGCGTGATGTAGCGCGAAGGGTCCTGCAAAAGGTGGGTGGCGGTGTCGCGCGGCGTGTCTGTGCGCATGGTGCGGAATTTGTAGATGGTGAACAGCCGCCCGCCCCGGCCCACGCGCTTCTGCCGAAACAGCACCGGCCCGGGCGAGGTGAGCTTCACCGCCAGCGCCACGAGCAGGTACACCGGCGAGAGGCAGATCAGCGCCAGCAGCGACAACACCACGTCCGCCCCGCGCTTTATGAACGGATACATCATTCCGCCGGCAGGCTGTCGATCAGCGCCACGCGCCGCGCGTGCCGGCCGCCCTCGTGTTCGGTGGCGAGGAAGGTGTCCACCAGCAGTTTGGCCGTGTCCTCGCCGATGACGCGCGCGCCCACGGAGATCATGTTGGCGTCGTTGTGCAGCCGGCTCATCTTCGCGGTCAAAACGTCCGTGCAGTTGACGCAGCGGATGCCGGGAAGCCGGTTGGCCGCCAGCGAGATGCCAAAGCCCGTGCCGCACACCAGCACGCCGCGCTCGCATTCGCCGCTTTTGACCAGCAGCGCGGTCCTGCGGCCGTAGACGGGGTAATCGCAGCTCGATCTGTCCGGGCAGCCGCAGTCCACCACCTCGTGGCCCTGCGCGCGCAGGTGTTCAATGAGCATCAGCCGGTAGTCGTAGCCGGCGTGGTCGCTGCCGATGGCGATCTTCATGGTTCCACGCACCCTTCGTGTTTACTGCATGCCTATTATAGCACATTTCCCGCCCCGGGGAAAGTGCGTATTTTTGCAGGAAAACCTGCAAATTCAGAACGGACATGCAGGTTTCGCGCAAAGGGCGGATGTGTGTCAGCGAGGTTAAATTTTTGATTTTCGGCCCGTTTCCGGGCAAAAACCGCCAAAACGCCCCTTGACAGGCAAAAAACGATTTGATATTATATATCATTGCGGTAATGTGGATTCAAATCCCCTTTTTGGGCGTTTCGGCGCAAAAAGGGCCCCGGAAACCGGGAAATTGGTCAGCTTGCCGCAAAACATCGCCACCGACTCGTGAAAGTTTATCAAAAAATTTACACGACTGTCTGCCGACCATATTAGAAAGTGTGGGGTGATTTTTGGATGGTTCATCCGGTGCAGATGGGCAAGCGCACGCGCATGAGTTTTGCCCGCATTGAGGAGGCGCTGGCCGTACCCGACCTGATCGAGGTACAGAAGAACTCCTATCGCAACTTCCTCAAGGAAGGGCTTCGGGAAGTTCTCGCCGACGTTTCCCCCATCACGGACTACTCTGAGAGCCTGATCCTCGAATTTACCGACTATTCGCTCGACGACAAGCCCAAGTACACCGTGGAAAAGTGCAAGGAGCGCGACGCCACCTATGCCGCGCCCCTGAAAGTCACTGTGCGCCTGACCAACCGGGACACCCATGAGATCAAGGAAAGCGAGGTCTTCATGGGCGATTTCCCGCTGATGACCGAGCATGGCACCTTCATCGTCAACGGCGCCGAGCGCGTCATCGTCTCGCAGCTGGTGCGTTCCCCCGGCGTCTACTTCGCCCGCACCATCGACAAGACCGGCGCTTTCCTCTATTCCGCCCAGATGATCCCCAACCGCGGCGCCTGGATCGAGTATGAGACGGACGCCAACGGCATTGTCTACGCCCGCATCGACCGCGCCCGCAAACTGCCGGTGACGGTGCTTCTGCGCGCCCTGGGCATCGAGTCCGACGAGGAGATCACCCGCCTGTTCGGCGATGACGAGCGCGTTTCGGCCACCATCACCCGCGACGCCCCCGCCGTCAACGACAAGGGCGAATTGCGCTACAAGAGCCGCAAGGATCAGGCGCTGATTGAGATCTACAACAAGCTGCGCCCGGGCGAGCCGCCGTCGGTGGACTCGGCCACCAGCCTTTTAAACGCCCTTCTGTTCGACCCCAAGCGCTACGACCTGGCGCATGTGGGCCGCTACAAGTACAATAAGAAGCTTGCCCTCGCGGGCCGCGTGGCGGGCATGACGCTGGCGGAGGATGTGAAAAACCCCTACACCGGCGAGATCCTCGCCTCCGCCGGCGAGGTCATCACACGCGACGCTGCCGAGCGCGCCCAGAACGCCGGCGTCAACGAGATCGTCGTTTCCGTGGAGGGCCGCGAAGTGCGCGTCATCGGCAACAACTTCGCCTACCTCAAGCCCTTCCTCGCCGACTACGACCCCGACCTCTACGCCCAGTACGAGGAAAGCGACGTGCGCTTTACCGAGCGCGTGCATGTGCCCACGCTGATCGCGCTTTTGAACCGTGTGCGCGAGGACGGCCTGCCCCTTGGTCAGGCGCTTAAGGAGGCCACCAATCAGCTCGTGCCCAAGCACGTGCTGGTGGACGACATCGTTTCCTCCGTC
Source organism: Candidatus Pullichristensenella stercoripullorum (assembly GCA_018712885.1). Lineage (GTDB taxonomy): Bacteria > Bacillota > Clostridia > Christensenellales > Aristaeellaceae > Pullichristensenella > Pullichristensenella stercoripullorum. Next base: position 2,721 of record DVGE01000184.1, read on the forward strand.
AGCTACCAGTTCGGCCTCTTCCACGGCATCGGCGATGTGGACGACATCGACCACCTCGGCAACCGCCGCGTGCGCTCCGTGGGCGAGCTTTTGCAGAACCAGATCCGCGTGGGCCTGTCGCGCCTGGAGCGCGTGGTGCGCGAGCGCATGGCCATTCAGGACCTTGACAAGGTGCGCCCGCAGGATCTGATCAACATCCGCCCGGTCTCCGCGGCCATCAAGGAGTTCTTCGGCAGCAGCCAGCTTTCGCAGTTCATGGATCAGCCCAACCCGCTGGCGGAACTGACGCACAAGCGCCGCCTGAACGCCCTCGGCCCCGGCGGCCTCAACCGCGACCGCGCTTCCTTCGCCGTGCGCGACGTGCACTATTCGCACTACGGCCGCATCTGTCCCATCGAGACGCCTGAAGGCCCGAACATCGGCCTGATCGGCTCTCTGGCCACCTACGCGCGCATCAACGAATACGGCTTTATCGAGGCGCCCTACCGCAAGATCGACAAGGCCACCGGCGTGGTCACGGACGTCATCGAATACATGACCGCCGACGAGGAAGACCACTACGTCATCGCTCAGGCCAACGAGCCCATCGCCGAGGACGGCACGCTCAAAAACGAGCGCGTCACCGTGCGCCGCCGCGACGAGATCGTCGAAGTGGACCGCGCGCAGGTGGACTACATCGACGTCAGCCCCCGGCAGCTCATCTCCGTGGCCAC
>DVGE01000185.1 GCA_018712885.1 Candidatus Pullichristensenella stercoripullorum
AGCATCACCCTGCCAGAAGGGATAACAAGCATTGAGGATGATACATTCAATGGCTGCAGCGCATTAACCAACATCGACCTGCCAGAAAGCCTGACCAGCATAGGCGACAGGGCCTTCTACGAGTGCAGTGGCCTGACCAGTATCGAGCTACCGGAAGGGATAACAAGTATTGGTGATTGGACGTTCATTCGCTGTAAAGCATTAACCAGCATCGACCTGCCAGAAAGCCTGACCAGCATAGGCTCCTACGCCTTCAATGGTTGCGACGGCCTAACCAGCATCACCCTGCCGGAAAGCCTGACCAGCATAGGCGACAGCGCTTTTGGTGGTTGCGACGGCCTAACCAGCATCACCCTGCCGGAAGGTCTGATCAGCATAGGCTCCGACGCCTTTACATTTTGTAGAGGCCTAACCAGCATCACCCTGCCAGAAACCCTGACCAGCATAGGCTCTTACGCCTTCGGGGGCTGCAGCAGTCTAACCGCCATCTACATCCCCACCGCCGTATCCGAGATCGGCTCCGAGGCTTTCGAATACTGCGATTCCCTGACCATTTATGGCGTAGCGGGTTCTTACGCCCAGGCCTACGCCGCTGAAAACGACATCCCCTTCTCGACCGACCCCATGCCGCAGGGCTGACCCCTGCCGTCCCCGGCGCGTTCGCGCGCCGGGGCGCTTCTCCGGCGCTCGCCGCCGGTACCACAACGCGGGCGGCGAGCGCGCCGGCCAAAACCGGCCGCCGCCCCCGAAAGGATGAGAGCAATGTACGACTACCTGATCGTCGGCGCGGGCCTATACGGTGCGACCTTTGCGCATGAAGCAAAACGTGCGGGCAAAAGCGTCCTCGTTATCGAGAAGCGCCCCCACATCGCCGGCAACGTCTACACCGAGCGCATCGAGGGCATCAACGTCCACAAGTATGGCGCGCACATCTTCCACACAAGCGACCGGCGCGTTTGGGAGTACGTTGGCCAGTTCGCGGAGTTCAACCGCTTCACCAATTCCCCGGTCGCCAACTACAAAGGCGAAGTGTACTCCCTGCCCTTCAACATGTACACCTTCAACAAAATGTGGGGCGTGGTCACGCCCGAGGAAGCGGCGGCGAAGATCGCCGCGCAGCGCGGGGAGATACGCGGCGAACCCAGAAACCTCGAAGAGCAGGCCATTTCCCTCGTCGGCCGCGATATTTTTGAAACGCTGGTCAAGGGATACACGGAAAAGCAGTGGGGGAGGCCCTGCACCGAGCTGCCCGCCTTCATCATCAAGCGCCTGCCGGTGCGCCTGACGTTTGACAACAACTACTTCAACGCGCTCTATCAGGGCGTCCCCATCGGCGGCTACACCAAGCTGGTGGAAAACATGCTCGAAGGCGTGGAAGTGCGCCTGAACACGGACTACCTCGCGAACAGGGCCGAGCTGGACGCGCTGGCCGAAAAAGTGGTCTACACCGGCCCCATCGACGCCTACTTCGCGTACTGTCTGGGCGCGCTGGAATACCGCTCGGTGCGCTTCGAGACGGAAGTGCTGGACATGCCCAATTTCCAGGGCAACGCGGCGGTCAACTATACCGACCGCGAGACGCCGTGGACGCGCATCATCGAGCACAAGTGGTTCGAGTTCGGCAAGGATGAACAGGGCAACGACCTGCCCAGGACCGTCATCTCCCGGGAGTACAGCGCGGCGTGGCAGGTGGGCGACGAGCCCTATTATCCGGTCAACGACGAAAAGAACAGCGCGCTCCACCAGCGCTACCGCGAGCTGGCGGCGGGGGCAAAGAACGTCCTCTTCGGCGGGCGCTTGGGCGAGTACAAGTATTACGACATGGATCAGGTCATCGCCGCGGCGCTGCGCGCGGCGCAGGAGGAGCTCTCCGCATGACCGCGCCCCGAACGCGCCTGCGCTTTCTGCCCGCCATCCTCTGGCTGGCGGTGATCTTCTTTCTCTCCAGCCAGACCGGGGAGCAGACCGCCGCCATCAGCCTCGCCATCGCGCGCTGGCTCGCGCGCCTTTTCCCCGGCGTTTCGCTGACGTCGCTGCACCTGGCGCTGCGCAAGGCGGCGCATATCGGCGTGTATTTTGTGGAGGGCGCCCTGCTTTTTCCGGCCCTGTATGGGCAAAAAGGCAGGGCGGGTCGGGCGCTTGCCCTGACCGTCGCCCTCTGCGCCCTGATCGCTGTCGTGGACGAAGCCCACAAGCTCGCTATCCCCGGCCGGCACTGCTCGTGGCCGGAGGCGGCCCTGAATTTCCTCGGCGCGCTCCCCGGTGTCGCGCTGGCGCTGGCCATCGTCAAACGGAAAGAGAAACGGGAGCGCCGGCGTCCCGCGCCATAGACCTTTTCCCGACCCGCCGTTGCACATGCGGCGGGTTTCTGCTATAATGGAGGGCGCGAAGGAGGGATCTTTGTGGCTGTCGTACACAGCATGGAAGAACTGATCGGCGTAACTCCGCTGCTCAAACTGGAACGCCTGTTTCCAGGAATGGATATTTATGCGAAACTGGAATACCTGAACCCCGCGGGCAGCGCCAAGGATCGTGCCGCCCGCTCGATGCTGGACGATCTGGAGGCGCGCGGCTGCCTCAGGACCGGCGGCACGGTGGTGGAGCCCACCTCGGGCAACACGGGCGTGGCGCTGGCGGCGCTGTGCGCGGCGCGCGGGTACCGGTTGATCCTCACCATGCCGGAAACGATGAGCGCCGAGCGCCGCATGCTGCTCGCCGCGTATGGGGCGACGCTGCTGCTCACGCCCGGCGGCGAGGGCATGGCCGGCGCGGTGCGCAAGGCGGACGAGATCGTGCGCGACACGCCCGGCGCGGTGCTGGCTGGTCAATTCGACAACCCCGCCAATCCCGCCGCCCATGAGCGCACCACCGGGCCGGAGATCTGGAAGGACCTCGGCGGCCGCCTCGCCGCCATCGTCGCCGGCGTGGGCACGGGCGGCACCATCACCGGCACGGCGCGCTATTTGAAGCGGCAAGATCCCGCGGTGCGCGCCGTCGGCGTGGAGCCCGCCTCTTCGCCGTTGCTTTCGCAGGGACACGCCGGGCCGCATGGCATCATGGGCATCGGCGCGAACTTCGTCCCCAAGGCGCTCGATCAGAGCGTGCTGGACGCCGTCCTCACCGTCACCGATGCGGACGCCTATGCCATGGCGCGCAAAATGGCGCGAAGCGAGGGCGTGCTGGTGGGCATTTCTTCGGGCGCGGCGCTGGCGGCGGCGGAGCGCGTGGCTCGGGAAGCGTCGGGCGCGGTGGTCGCCATATTGCCCGATGGCGGCGAGCGCTATCTTTCCACGGGACTGTTTGAAGACCGAGGCGACCGTTGAAGCACTATTTGCGCGGGTGAAACGGCGATTTGCCGCGCCCGCGCGCCATTCGTATCGCGCGGCGGCGCCGACCGCCGCGGAAAGCAGGAGATCATGAGCGCATTGAAGCAATGGATGGATGAAGAAGCACGCGCGCTGGCGCAGTCGCTGGCGCGGATCAACCTGAATGAAATGGACGCGCGCTCCATGGGCGGTTACGGCCTGCGTACGCGCGCCATCACCTTTCTGGAAACGGTCAAATCGGCGCTGTTCCCGGCGCTGTATGAAGTGGACGCGGCCACGCCCGGCCATCTGGTGACGCTCTCGGAGGAACGGCTCTACGCCACCGCCGAACAGCTCAAGGGCATCGCCCGCGATGTGTTTTTCGGTCAGTGCGCGCGCGAGGGACGCGAGGCGTGCGACCGCGTCAAGTGCAAGGAGCGCGCCGACCAACTGGTGCTGGAGTTTTTGCAGGCGCTTTTGCCTCTGCGCGAATTGCTCACCGAGGATCTGCGCGCGGCCTATGAGGGCGACCCCGCGGCGCGCTATATGGAAGAGATCCTTTTGAGCTACCCCTCCATCGACGCGGTGAGCACCTACCGCGTCGCCCACGAACTGTTCGTGCGCGGCCTGCCGGTGGTGCCGCGCATCCTCACCGAGTACGCCCACACGCGCACAGGCATCGACATCCATCCCGGCGCCACCATCGGCCGTCACTTCTTCATCGACCACGGCACCGGCGTGGTCATCGGCGAGACCTGCGTCATCGGCGACAATGTCAAGCTCTATCAGGGCGTGACGCTGGGCGCGAAGAGCTTCCCCAAGGACGAGAACGGCAACCCCGTCAAGGGTATCAAGCGCCACCCCAACATCGAGGACGACGTCATCATCTACGCCGGGGCGACCATCCTCGGCGGCGACGTCACCGTGGGTAAAGGCAGCGTCATCGGCGGCAACACCTGGCTGACCAAGTCCGTGCCCCCGCACTCGTTCATCACCAACCGCGAGGGTTGAGGCGCGAAGGAGCGCGCGGAGAAAAGGCATGCCGTTTGGCGGCGGAGCGCCCCTGCCCAGCATGGAACGCGGGAGCCGCGCCCGGAGTTTGGGCGCTGTTTCGGCAGAGCGGTAGACACCGCGGGGGCGTTCGAGCTAGGCGCGCAGGGGTGCTTTTTCGCCGAGGATGTCCGGTCGGCCGCCAGCGGGCCGGCTTTTCGCGTGCGCGGCAAAGGGCGGGGGAGAGAGTGGCGCGGACGGAGAGACGCGCGAAGATATAGGGACAAGAGAGGCCGGCCAGCATGTTCAATGCTGGGGCGGCGCGCTTTGCCCCTGTGGGGCAAAGCGTGACGCGCGCCCCAAGGCCCCGCCCCAAGGCCCCGCCCCAAGGCCCCGCCCCAAGGCCCCGC
>DVGE01000013.1 GCA_018712885.1 Candidatus Pullichristensenella stercoripullorum
TCGGGGTGTAGCGCAGCTCGGTAGCGCACGTGCTTTGGGAGCATGGGGCCGCAGGTTCAAATCCTGTCACCCCGACCATTTTGCGACCTCTTGGTCAAGCGGTTAAGACACCGCCCTTTCACGGCGGTAACACGGGTTCGAGTCCCGTAGAGGTCGCCATTTTTTATGCGTTTAACCGGGTTAGGGCCTTTAGCTCAGTTGGTTAGAGCAGTCGGCTCATAACCGATCGGTCCGGGGTTCAAGTCCCTGAAGGCCCACCATAAACGCTTGGTCCGGTAGTTCAGTTGGTTAGAATGCCAGCCTGTCACGCTGGAGGTCGAGGGTTCGAGCCCCTTCCGGATCGCCATTGCCTCCCTGATGCGGGAGGCTTTTTCTTTTGCTCTTTGCAAAAACCAAAGTCTTTTTTGTGATCAATACAGACCTTGGACTGTTTGGAGGCCGTATGCGCGAATTGGAGATCGCACGCCGTCTTGCAGAAGCTGTGGCCGGGGAAGGCGGCCGCGCGTATTTTGTCGGCGGCTACGTGCGCGACTGGAAAATGGGCCTGGAGACGAAGGATATCGACGTTGAGATCTACGGCGTTTCTCCCGCGCGTCTGCGCGAGCTTCTTTCGGGGCTGGGGCGCGTCTATGAAAAGGGCGCTTCCTTCGGCGTGCTTTCACTGGAACACACAGATCTCGACATCGCCATGCCGCGCCGTGAGTCTCGAACGGGCGCACGGCACACGGATTTCGACGTTTCCGTCGATCCCGGCCTTTCCCTCGAGGAGGCGAGCCGCCGCCGGGATTTTACCGTCAACGCCATGATGATGGACGTACTCACCGGTGAAGTCATCGACCTTTGGGACGGCTTGAAGGATCTGCACGCCGGCGTGCTGCGCCACGTCGCCGCCGACACTTTTCCGGAAGACGCTCTGCGCGTCTTTCGCGCGGCCCAGTTCGCCGCGCGTTTCGATATGCGCGTGGCGGAAGAGACGGTGGCGCTGTGCCGGCAGATGGACGTGCGCGATCTCACCCGGGAGCGCGTGTTCGAAGAGACTGCCAAGGCGCTCCTCAAGGCCGAACACCCTTCAACGTACTTCGAGACGCTCGCGGCGATGGACCATTTGGAAGAATTCTTCCCCGAAGTCGCAGCCATGCGCGGCGTGCCGCAGAACCCCAAGTATCACCCGGAGGGCGACGTCTACCGTCACACCATGCTCGTGCTCGATCAGGCGGCCGCGCTGCGTTATCGCGCCGTGGAACCCCTGTTTTTCATGTTTGCGGCGCTCTGCCACGACCTTGGCAAGATCGACGCAACGCGCGTCGAAGAGGACGGCCGCATCACCTCGCACATGCACCCGGTCAGCGGCCGTCCGCTGGCGGAACAGCAGTTGCGCCGTCTCAGCGACAATGCCCGCCTTCTGCGCTATGTGGACGACATGGTGTGCAACCACATGCGTCCCAACGCCATGGCCATGTGCCAGTCCAAAAAGAAAAAGACGCGGCTGCTCTTCGACGCCTGCGTCTGTCCGGAAGACCTCATCCTCCTTTCCCGCGCCGACGCCTCGGGAAAGCTCGACGACCCATACGACGAGCGCCTGGAGCGCTTCCTGCTCGAACGCCTGCAAGACTGGCGCGAGGCCGCGGCGCAGCCCATGGTCACGGGAGAGGATCTCATCAACGCCGGCCTTGTCCCGGACAAGCGCTTTTCCGCCATATTGAAAAGGGCGCGCGAGCTGCGCTTTGCCGGCCTGAGCAAGGAGCGCGCGCTGGCGCAGGTGCTTGCGGAATTCGCGGGCCGCTAGTGCGGGTGCGCGGCGAACCAGGCGCGGGCGTTTTCCGTGTCCCTGGCGATCTGGGCGCGCAGCGCCTCCTTGTCAGGGAAGCGCGTTTCCGGGCGCAGAAAGGCGAGAAAGTCGACGCGGACGCGCTGACCGTAGAGGTCGCCCGTGAAGTCGAGGACAAAAGCCTCGACGGTGGCCGCGCCCTCAGGCAGCGTCGGGTGGCGGCCTTTGTTGAGTACGCAGGGGAGCGCGCGCCCGTCCGCCAGCGTCAGAAGCGCCGCGTAGACGCCGTTTTGCGACGGCAGCGCGCAGCCCTCGTCGGGCAATATGTTCGCGGTGGGGAAGCCAAGCGTGCGGCCGATGCGCTTTCCGGCCGCGACGACGCCTGTGATCTGCATGGGAACACCTCCATCGTCTCCATATTATACAAAAAATCTCTCCGGGAAGCAACCGCGCGGCGTTTTTTCGCGTCAAATACAGGAAACCGGGCAGTTTCGTTAAATAGCGCTGCAAGCCTTGACGAAACGCGGATTCTGTGCGTATAATATTATGAATACCTACGCTTAGGGGGCGGTTTTATTGGATAACAGGGCGCGTGCGGCGATGATCCGCAAAGTCGAGCGCAAGATCAAGGCAAAATATCGCAAGATGTGTGGCTGGTGTTTTCTTATTGCACTCGTTATCGGCCTGGTACTGGGCTTTCTCATCGCCCGGCAGCTGTTCCCGGCCCGTTCGTCCGGGACTGATGCGCTGACCCCGACCCAAACGCCGGTGGCCGCCGCCCCAGTCGCGACGGGAGCGCCAGCGCTGGCGCTGCCCGAGGCCACCGCTACGCTGGAACCCACCGAGGCGCCTACGCCGGTCCCCACGCCCGAGCCCACGCCCACGGTGAACGTGCTGGACTATTTCGGCCTCACCGATGAGGATCTGGGCGTCACGCAGGCGCCGACTGCGACGCCGACGCCCGAGCCCACGCCGGTGGCGACCCCCACCCAGCAAGTGGTGCAGATCCTGCCCACGGCTACGCCGGAGAGCGCGCTGTTGACCATTACGCCCACGCCGGCGGCGGAGAACGTTGTCCTCGTGGGCGAGCAGACGGGCGAAGCGCAGCAGCCGACCTCGCAAACGCAGACCGTCCAGCAGGATCCCAACGCCAAGGGCGGCAAGAGCAATCCCTATCTGCTCGATGAAGTTTTCACCTTTGATACCGAGGTGCTCTCGAGCGGGTGGCCGCGCACCAATGCCGCCGATGCGCAATTCGACACTGTGCGCCTTTCCATCTCGCTCAACAATTACATGACGCCGGAGTATTTCCAAGCGAAGTATGCCGGCCAGTACCGCCTCACCGGTACGGAAGCGGGCGCAAAATTGACCATGAGCGTGGAGAGTTCCTCGGGTACGGCGGCGATCACGCCGCAGAATGCCATCAAAATCTGCTTTGAAAACGAGGCGGGTCTGGAGGTGGACGGCTATCAGCTCATCGACGCGGAGATCGCCGGTCTGACGGGCATCACCCTCCAGCCGGGCCAGACGCAGACGATCTACAAGCGCTTCGTCTACAACGAGGGCGAGGACATGCGTTACATGGTCGTCAAATACTATGTCGGCGGCCAGGAGCAGAAGGCATACTTCAAGCTCGAGGTCGGCGAAGAGGCGATCACCTACGAGAGCTTGACCAACGGTTCCCGCGGCGACGCGGTACAATCTCTCCAGGAGCGCCTGGTGGAGCTCGGCTATCTTGACGACACGGCCGACGGCATCTTTGGCGCGAACACCGCCAACGCGATCCGCGCCGCGCAGGAGCAGGCCGGCATGGTGTCCACTGGCGTGGCGGATAACGAATTCCAGCAGTATATCTTCTCCAAGGACGCGCAGCCTGCCGCTTAAGCGGGGCAAAGCCATGAAGCCGGGACAGTCGTCCCGGCTTCAGAGCGCTGACAAAGCCCACAACCGCAAGAATCGCTCTGATATATAAAAAATCAGAAGCGATTCTTGCTTCCGGCGGTGGATTTGCCGAGCCCTACGGGATCGTCAAATCCAGTCGCCTTCGGCGACAAATTTTGCCGCTGGCAAAATTTCCTTGCTTGCGGGCTTTCTCAACGCTCTGCCAGTCTGTTGACTTTGTCAACATCCTG
>DVGE01000186.1 GCA_018712885.1 Candidatus Pullichristensenella stercoripullorum
GGAAGCCGGGGCGACGGCGCTTGCCGCCGCGGGCGGCGTGGCCGCCAACCGGCTTCTGCGCCGCGAACTTGAGCGCAGGGGCGTGCAGGCGGGCTTGCGCGTATTCTTGCCGCCGGTGGCCCTGTGTACAGACAATGCCGCTATGATCGGTTCCGCCGCCTTTTACCGCCTTATGCGCGGGGAAACGGCTGCGCTGGACTTGAATGCCCTTCCGTCGCTGCGCATGTTTGCGTAAGGCATGCGCGGCGGCATTTTTTGCTGCTGAAGCGCTTTGGTGGGCAGAACGGAGTCTGGAACTGTGCGTCCGAACGAAATGTATAAACCGAATACCTGAAAATGCAATACATTTGTAAAATATACAGCTTGATTTTTCATCTTTTCACCGCCCGCGGCATTGTGCAAATATCCGTTGACGGGGCAAAAATCTACGAATATGACAAAAATTAGCCCATCAACGCCACAAAATCGTCTTAAAACAGACTGATTTCTCTTATTGTGTGACCAAATAAGACTATGGTCTGTGGAAAATATATAACAATTCACCGGTAAAAAACCTGCATAAGCGTGGAAAACCCTGCCGGAAGCGGCTTTTTTGCCTCCAAACCTGTGGAAAACCCTGTGGATAATGTGGATGGAGCGGGTTTTCATGCACTGTATATACGAGCCCGCTTATGAATCCTATACAGACTCCGGCTTTTTTTCTCAGAGAACTTGTGAAATGCCCGCAACATCTGGTATACTATTGTCAGAGAATAGCGACGCGAGAGGAGTGGAAGACCTTGAAGCGCAACTACAACTTTCTGGCTTTCGACTTCGGCGCTTCCAGCGGCAGGGCAATGCTGGGGGCCTTTGACGGCGAGCGCGTGGAGATCCGCGAGCTGCACCGTTTCCTCAACGAGCCGGTCGAGCTGGCGGGGCGCTTTACCTGGGACGTGCCGCGGCTGTTCTTCGAGATGAAGCATGCGCTCAACAAGGCCGCCAAGGAGGGGCTGCAGATCGACGCCATCGGCATCGACACCTGGGGCGTGGACTTCGGCCTCATCGACAAAAACGGCCATCTGCTGGGCCTGCCGGTACACTACCGCGACCACCGCACCGACGGCATGATGGAAAAGGCCTTCGAAGTCATGCCCAAGGAGGAGCTCTTCCGGCACACGGGCATCGGCTTTACGCAGTACAACACGCTCTACCAGCTCTACGCCATGAAGCTGGAAGGCGACCCCACGCTGGAGGCGGCGCAGCGGCTGCTGTTCACGCCCGACCTGCTGGCCTATCTGCTCACCGGCAGGATGGGCGCGGAGTACACCATCGCCTCCACCTCGCAGCTGCTCGACCCCTTCAAGCGCGACTGGGACTTCGACCTCATCGACCGCTTCGGCCTGCCCCGGCGCATCTTCGCGCCCATCCAGATGCCGGGCACGGTGCGCGGCACGCTGCTGCCTTCGATCGCCAAAGAGTGCGGCGTTTCCGAGATCCCCGTCATCGCCGTCACCTCGCACGACACCGCCAGCGCCGTGGCCGCCATTCCCGTGGCCGACCCGGACTTTGCCTACATAAGCTCCGGCACCTGGTCGCTGCTGGGCGCGGAGGTCTCCACCCCCCTGTGCGAGCCGGGAGTGATGAACGCCAACTACACCAACGAGGGAGGCGTGGGCGGCTCCATCCGGCTACTAAAGAACATCATGGGCCTGTGGATCATCCAGGAGTGCAAGCGCGAGTGGGATCGCCGTGCCGACGCGGTGAGCTTTTCCCAGATCGTGGAAATGGCGGAAAGGGCCGAGCCGTTCATCGCCTTCATCGACGTGGACGACCCCTGCTTCCTCGCCCCCAACGACATGCCCGCGCGCATCCAGGAATACTGCCGCAGGACCGGGCAGCGCGTGCCCGCCTCGCGCGGGGAGATCGCCCGCGTGGTCTACGAGAACCTGGCGCTGAAGTACCGCTGGGCCATCGAGCGGCTGGAGAACGACATGTTGAAAAAGCGCGTCAACGTGCTGCACATCGTCGGCGGCGGCAGCAAGAATGAGATGCTCAACCGCTTCACCGCCGACGCCATCGACCGCGCGGTGGTCGCCGGGCCGGACGAGGGCACGGCCATCGGCAACGTGCTGGTGCAGGCCATGGGCCTGGGCGTGCTCAAAGACGTATCGGCGCTGCGGCGCGTGGTGGGGGTCTCCTTCCCCACGCGGCGGCTGGAGCCGGAGAACGTGCGCGCCTGGAACGCCGCTTACGCAAAGTATCTGGAAATGGTGGAGCGATAGACGTGATCGACTTTGACTACTCGCCGGGCGCGCTGCCCGGCTCCCTGGAACTGGCCTATCTGGGCGATTCCATATACGACCTCTATGTGCGCGTCCGCCTTGTGCGCGAGGGCGGCCATGTGCGCGATATGCACCGCGCCGCCGTGGGGCGTGTTTGCGCCCACGCGCAGGCGCAGGCGATGGCGCGCGTGGAAGGCGCGCTGACCGAGCGCGAGCGCGACGTGGCCCGCCGCGCCCGCAACGCCCATCAGACCCCGCCGAAGAACGCCGACGCCGCCGAATACCACCGGGCCACGGCGCTGGAAGCCGTGGTGGGCTATCTGTTCCTCACCGGGCAGACGGAGCGCATGGAAGAGATCCTGAAGCTGGCACTGGAGGACGAGCATGAAAAGTGATGACCGCCGCGAAGCGGAAAAACGCGGCTTTGCGCCGCGGCAGGGGGGCAAGAACCCGCCCCGGCCGGCGCGCAGGACTTACGACATCCCCCCGGCAGAGCGCGCGGACGGGCCCTTTGAGACGCTTCCCGGGCGCGTGAACGACCGCGCGCGGGCAAAGACGCTGCCCGCCCATCCCGGCGAGCGCGCCCAGGCGCGGACGCTGCCCGCGCGGCCCTGCGGCGAACGGGCGCCGCGCATGGAACGCGCGCCGCGGGCGCATCATGAGGAGCGGGAGGCGGAGCCGCCGGAGAACCTGCTCGCGGGGCGCAACCCCATCCGCGAGGCGCTCAAAGGCGGCGCGCCGCTGGAAAAGCTGCTGGTGGCCGAGGGCGATCTCTCCGGCGCGGCGCGCGACATCGTGCGCATGGCGCGGGAGGCGGGCGTGGTGGTGCAGTTCGTGGAGCGCTACCGGCTGGATCAGATCTACCCCGCCCATCAGGGGCTGCTGGCCTTCCGCTCGGCGCGCGCCTACGCCACCATCGAGGACATACTCGCCCGCGCAAAGGAAAAGGGCGAGGAGCCGCTGGTGGTGGTGCTTGACCAGGTGACCGACCCGCACAACCTGGGCGCGATCATCCGCAGCAGCGAATGCGCGGGCGCGCACGGGGTCGTCATCCCCGAACGGCGCGCCGCGGGGCTGACGCCGGCCTGCGAAAAGGCGGCGGCGGGGGCGCTGGCGCACATGCCGGTGGCGCGGGTGAAGAACCTCAACCGCGCCCTGGAGGAACTAAAGCGCGCCGGGCTGTGGGTCGTGGCGGCGGCGCTGGAGGGCGAAAACGCGCTCACCGCCGATCTTTCCGGGCCGCTGGCGCTGGTGATCGGCTCGGAGGGCGAGGGCATCTCCCACCTGACGCTTTCCTTGTGCGACCGGCGCGTGACGCTGCCGATGCTGGGGAAGATCTCTTCCCTGAACGCTTCCGTGGCGGCGGGCGTGCTTTTGTATCAGGTGGTGCGCGCGCGGGGAGGCGGAAGGTGAAGAAGCGGCGCGTACTGATCGTGGACGGCTACAACGTGCTCAACGCCTGGAAGGACGTGCAGAGCATGGACGCGGGCTCGCTCAGCGACGCGCGGGACGCCCTGGCCGCCCGCCTGATGGACTACGCGGGCTTTTCCGGGCAGAAGGTCGTGCTGGTCTACGACGCCTATCTGGGCGACCGCAGAGCGCGCACGGAGGAGCGCACCGGGCCGCTCACCGTCGTTTACACGCAGAAGAACGAGACGGCGGACAACTACATCGAGCGGCTCTGCGACCAGTACGCGCGCGACGCGGAACTGGGGCGCGTGGAGGTGCGCGTGGCCACCAGCGACCTGGTGGAGCAGATGGTCGTTTTGGGGCGGCACGCCACGCGCATGTCGGCGCGGGAGCTGCTCATCGAGGTCGGCCAGGTATCGCGCGCCGGCCGCGAGCGCATGGCCGCGCGGCCGAAGGCGCGCTCGGCGATCATCGAACGCCTGCCCGAGGACGTGGCCCGGCGGCTGGAAGCCATGCGCCGGGGAGAAAACCATCCGGAGGACAAGAAACCTTGATGTATTACGAGAGATTCGAACCGATGGCGGACGAGGAGATCGTCGCCCTGGCGCAGGCGGGCGACGGCGCGGCGCTGGAGTTTTTGCTCAACAAGTACAAGAACTTCGTGCGCACCAAGGCGCGCAGCTATTTCCTCATCGGCGCGGATCACGAGGAC
>DVGE01000014.1 GCA_018712885.1 Candidatus Pullichristensenella stercoripullorum
TATGGTTTCTGTTAGCTGTTCTCTGCCGTGTTCTCCCGCAAACAACGCTCGATGAATACGCCCTTTTCCAGCCGGTAGCCCAGCCGGTCATGCGGATATTTTTCGGCCAGGCGCTTCTTCAGTGTCGCATACTCGTTCCGGAGAGTTTCTGAACCTTGCAGCAGGCGCAGAAACGCCAGCTGATCCCTGGCCACGGGGTGATCCTGCGTCGTCAGGTGTATGTAGGTGGTGTCGTCCTCACTGTCGTCGTCCGAGAAGAACCAGCGCCCGGGGCGGCCGCATTCGCCCAGACACAAGAAGACCGTCGCCAACCGTTTCTTCGCCGTCTCCAGCTCCTCAGGCTCGACCAGCACCAGCACATCCACGATGGGCTTGCCACACATGCCGGGGATGGCTGTGCCCCCAACGTGGCGCACGTAGCACTCCATGTCGTCTTCCAGCAGCAGCGCGATGATCAGCTGTTTGGTGAGGCGGAAACGGCGAGGCCATTCCGCCTGATAGGGCACGATACGGACATCGTCGTGAAACGCACACTTGAGCAGCGTGGGGAGTTTGCTCATTGTGCTTCACCATCCATGCACTGGGTAAGCCAAGCCTTTGCCCGTTCGGGACAGACGACGCACCACATGAAGAAAAGCACGGCGGATTCCTCGACCGTCCAGCCGTATCCCTTGAGTACTTCCTCGACCTTCGCGAGAAGATCCGCGCCGACAGGGATGGTCATGGTTTCTGTTCCCTGTTCAACGGCCTGCCTTATGTGCTTATGAACGGCTTCACAGGCCTCTTGGTTTTCCTGTGTGAACAGGGAAGGCGCATTCACGGCTTTCAGACATCGTTCAACTTCCGCAGGGATCGTGCTGTTTCGCCTCCTTTGCCTTCTGACGGCGTGTTTTTCGCTCCGCCCGCCATTTCGCGGCAGCCTCTTCGGCTTCGCGCATCGTCTTTTCATAATCACCGCTCAGGCACGCGTGCGTCTCGATGGACATGATCGCGCAATCCCGCTTGCCGCGGCGGGTGAAGATGATGACGTGGCCGGCAGTCTCCAGATAGGCCCACACGGCGGAGGGTTTGCGCCGAAACTGCGTGACGCTGACTTCCTTTTCCACGATCTGGAAGTCAAGTTTGCCGGGCTGGTGGGGGATGGTAATTGGTTCGCTGTTATGGCTCATCGCTGGCGCCTCCCCGGGGAGTGGTTTGTAGGATCGTGGACATGCACGAAGCACCTGCTTCTATTTTGACATAAAATGGCTTTCCGCGCAACGACTGCGCGGTCGTAAAAGTCAAATTTTCTGCAGGCTACGTGATTGGCGTCATCACGTGAGCGGATGTAAACGCGCATTGCGTAGGGCAGGTGTCGCTCCCACGAAAACGGTTTCATGTCTCATTAACAGGATTCGGGAAACGGTTAAACATGCAAGGCGTATGTGTGCGGGCCAAGATGAGCTGCACCAATCCTGCTTCCTCCGGCACGATCTCCGGCTCGCCATTCCCGCCCTTGCGGTAGCCGAGGAAGTTTTTGTAGGGCATGGAGACTTTCCCATCGGCAAAGCGCTTGCGACATCCCCATGTGACGTTTTCCGAGATGCTGCGGTTTTCTTCCTGCGCAAGAGAGGACATGATCGTAATGAGCAGCTCGCCCTTGGAATCCAGCGTGTAGATGTTCTTCGCGGCGCAGCTCGCCGAGCAGGTAGCCGTCATCGTTCTCGGTGATGGCGGCGGTGATGGCGGTCGGGGTCTGCCGCTGGGTATCGAAGCAGAAGGAGTCGGTGCCGGCGGCGAGCATGGTGGTGAAGGCCGCCTTGAAGCTGGTGCTGGAGGTGCCGAGGACGTCCCCTCGCGTACAATCCGGGCAACACCGGCCGTGTGAAGGGCTAGTCCGACGGAGAGCTGCGCTGAGCGCCGCGACCGACGGGGGCCTTGAGACAGCCTTGCCTGTTTCGCGTCGCTGTTTCCTGACGCGATGTCCGTCAACCAAGGCCCTGCGGCCCTTTTCGCAGGGCGTTTGCCTCGGTCGATGCGCATCCGCCACACAGGCGCCTCGAACCGTCCCCGCGAAACGACCAACAGCCCCATCGAGCGTCGCCATGCATTGGCGTGCCCGATGGGGCTGTCCGTCTGTTGGACGATCAGGGCTCCCTGTCTGTTTCATGGAGGACAGGGGCGGGCGACATCAGCTGTGGCGGTAGACCTCCCAGCCCATGTAGTTGCCCAGCGCTTCTTCCAGCACATCGGCGCACTCCGCCTGCGCCAATGCCACGTGGTGTTCAAAGCCGTTTTTGCAAATGTAGTGCATCAGGCCGTTGAGGTTCGGCACTTCGCATACGGCCACGCCACCAAAGGTGTGCAGCTCGTCGTCGGTGAAGCGGCCTTCGCCGAGGTAGCACTTGATGACGCCGCGACGGTCGTCGGTGGAGACTTTGAGATAGGTCATCGCCGAGGGGCGCACGCGGCCCTTGAGCGCGCCAAAGGAGCGCTCCGCGCCCAGCGTGGTGGCCAGTATGTCGAGGTTGGCCAGCTCCGGCTTCTCTGTAAAGGCAGACACCGGGTAGTTGCAGCAGTGTACGTTGACACACTTGTCAGGCACAGTGGCGTAGTTGTTGTCCCAGTCCTGATAGATGGGCGGCACGCCGCCGGCCTTGAGCAGCGCCAGCATGGACACAGCGCCCATCACGTCCGTCTCGCAGGCAGAGGGCATGCCCTTGGAACCCATCATGCTCATGGCCAGACAGGCCGCACAGCCATAGTTTGCCTCTACGCTATCCCAACACTGGATGGCGCTGGCGTCGCAGTGGTGATCGCGCATCCAGTTTTCCAGCGCCACAATCAGCCTCGCCTGCTTGAGTACTTTTTCCTCGGAGATGCCGGGGCAGATGTTGGCATAGCCGCGAATCTCCTCCGCCTTGGCCTGCGCCTGCGCGTCGGAGACCTCGGCGGCGTCGGCGAAAATCTCGCTCATGTCCTCGGTCTCCACGGAAATGCCGCTGTTTTGCAGCAACTTTTCCGAATAACGCACCGTGCGGAAGGGCATCACGCGGGCGCCGATCTGGGCAATGCGCGCCGTGCGCATGGCCTTGACCACCGCGCAGACGCGGGCAAAGCGCTCCACGTCGGCGTGGAACTCCTCGCCGTCCACGGGGCAGGTGTGGCGCGTGGTCAGCGTGTACTTGATGCCGTACTGGTAAAGGTTGTTGCACAAAGAGAGCTTGCCGCAAAAGGCGTCGCGGCGGTTTTCCAGCTGCAATTTGTCCAGATCGTCATCGCATGCCTGAATGAGAATGGGGCAATCCAGCCGGCTGAGGCGGATGGCGTCGGAAACACCGGTCTCCTCGCCGAAGTTGGGCAGGCAGACGATGATGCCGTCGATCTCGTCGGCGTGGCGGCGGAAGAGCTCCGCGCACTTGACCGCCTCCTCATAGGTCATGGTCTGGCCCATGCAGGTATCCTCGGGCGAGAGGGTCACGTACTGATGCCCCCAGGCGTCCAGAGCGGCGAGCAGCTTTTCGCGCGCCGTGCGCACGAGGTGGTCGGGGAAGAACGAACGGTTGCTGATGATGATGCCAAATGTTGCCATGTTCTCTTTCTCCTTTATCGTATACGCGCGCGCTCGATCGCGGCCTTCCACTGCGCGCGCAGTTCCGCGCGGCGCGGGGCGGGCATTGCCGGCGAATAGCTGGCGCCCGTGCGCTCGCGCGCGCGGATCTGGTCGAATGCGGCGAATACGCCTGTTTTGAGGCCGGCGATGTAGGCGGCTCCGAGCGCGGAAAGCTCGCTGGCGACGGCCACGCGCACATCGCAATTCGCCAGATCCGCCTGCATCTGCATCAGCAGGCGGTTTTTTGTCGGCCCGCCGTCGGTCAGCAGCGTGTCGGCGGCGTAGCCGCTCTCCGCGCGCATGACCTCGAGCACGTCCGCGTCTTGCTGGGCGATGGATTCCAGCGCCGCGCGCGCGATGTGCGCCCGGGTGACGCCGCGGTCCATGCCGCAGAGGAGGGCGCGCGCGTCCGAATCAAAGTAGGGCGCGCCCAGCCCGGAGAAGGCCGGGACGAGGCTCGCGCCGCGGCTGTCATCCACCGTGCCCGCCAGCGCCTCGATCTGCTGCGGGCCTTCAAAGAGGCCGACATCGTGGCAGAGCCACACCAGCGTGTCGCCGGAACAGGTGACATTGCCCTCAAGGGCGTAGTCCGTCCTGCCGCCCACGCGGAAAGCGACGGAGGCCGAGAGCCCGTGGCGGGAGATGACCGGCGCATCGCCGACATTCATCATCACCGAGGAGCCGGTGCCGTAGGTGGCCTTGGCCATGCCTGGGCGATGGCAACCCTGCCCGAACAGCGCCGCATGGCTGTCGCCGAGTACGCCGGTGATGGGAATGCCGCGGTAGCTGCCGAAATCGCCGTCCGCGCCGAGAATGGCCTCGGGCATGAGAGAGGCGGGGATGCCGAACAGGTCGAGCAACTCCGCGCTCCATGTCAGAGAGCGCAGCTCCATCAGCTGCGTGCGGCTGGCGTTGGTGGCGTCGGTGAGGTGTTTGCCGCCGGTGAGGCGGTAAACGAGGTAACTGTCAATGGTGCCCAGGCGCAGTTCACCCTTTTCAGCGCGCGCTTTCAAATCCTGCCGCTCCGCAAAGAGGGAACGCACCTTACCTGCGGGGAAGTAGGGCGAGAGGTAGAGCCCGGTGATCTCATGGACGCGCTCGGCATGCGCCGCCAGTTCCCGGCAGGCCGCCTCGCCGCGCACATCCTGCCAGACGATGGCCGGGCAGACCGGTTCTCCGCTGGCGGCGTCCCACAAAACAGTGGTCTCGCGCTGGTTGGAGATGGCGATGGCGGCGACGTTCTTCGCGCCTGCCTTGTCGATGAGGTTGTCGATGAGCGTCTGTACGTTGTGCCAGATCTCCGAGGCATCGTGTTCAACGCGGCCGGGGGCGGGGTAGTGCTGCTTATGCTCCAACGCGCCGCGCTCGACGATGAAACCGCCTTCATCGACGAGAAAAGCCTTGCTCGCGGAGGTGGATTGATCGATGGCGACGATGTGCCTCATAGCGCTTTCACCGCCGCGGCGATGCCCTCCGCCGTCAGTCCGTAGTGCTGGAAAACCTCCTTGTTGGTGCCGGAAAAGAGCGTCTCGTCCGGCAGGCCGAGAATGCGCATCTTCACCGGATGCGCCTGACAGATGACCTCTGCGGCTGCGCCGCCGAGGCCGCCGTGTACGCTGTGTTCCTCGACAGTGACCACTTTGCCGGTCTCTGCCGCAGCAAGCACAGCTTCGATGTCAAGAGGTTTGATGGTGTGCATGTCCACTACGCGCACGCTCAGCCCGTCCTTTGCCAATAGTTCCGCCGCTTTGAGAGCGGGGTAGACCATTTCGCCGCAGGCGATGATGGCCGCGTCCGTACCTTCGCGGGCGGTGATGGCCTTGCCAATCTCCACCTGCACGTCGTCGGGGTAGATGTCCTCCACGTCGCCGCGGCCCACGCGGATGTAGGCCGGTTCCGGGGAGGCGACCAGCGCGCGCGTCAGGGCGGCGGCGCTGTTGGCGTCTGCGGGCAGAAGCACCTGCAAGCCCGGCACCGCGCGCATGAAGGCTACGTCCTGCACGGCGTGGTGCGTGCCGCCCAGCGCGCCGTAGCTGACGCCGCCGGACACGCCCAGCACCTTGACGTTCATGTGGGAATACGCCACGTCCACCTTCACCTGTTCGGCGGCGCGGGTGGCGTAGAAGCTGGCCGGGCCGCAGACGAAGGGCTTGAGGCCCGAGGCCGCCAGACCGGCGGCGATGCCCACCGCGTCCTGCTCGGCAATGCCGCATTCCACGAACTGACCCGGCAGCTCGCGCACGAAATCGTTGAGCGTGACCGAGCCGGAGGAGTCTGTCGCCAAGGCGAAGATGGTCTTGTCCTCGCGCGCCAACTTCAACAGGGTTTCCGTGATCGCTCTTCTTGCCGCTTTCATGCCCATTCAACCCCCTTCACACCCAGCGCTTCATAGGCCTGCTGGAGCTGTTCTTCATTGGGCACATGGTGGTGCCACTCGGCGCGGTTCTCCGCAAAGGGCAGGCCCTTGCCCTTGACCGTGTGCGCAAGCAGAAGGTGTGGCTTGCCCTCGGGATGGTTGCCGTGGTAGTAGTTGAGCAGCGCCTGCATGTCGTTGCCATCCGCCTCGACCACGTCCCAGCCAAAGGCGCGCCACTTGGCGGCAAGGTCATCCAGCGCCATAACCTTTTCGGTGGGGCCGCTGATCTGCAACCCGTTGCGATCCACGACCGCAAAGAGATTGTCCAGATGGTAATTCGCGCCAGCCATGGCCGCTTCCCAGATGCTGCCCTCAGCCTGTTCGCCGTCGCCCATGATGACGTAGACGTTGGCGTCCGTGCCGGTGCGTTTGGCTGCCAGCGCCATGCCCACACCCACGGGCAGACCGTGTCCCAGCGCGCCGGTGCAGACTTCCACACCCGGAACCTTGTTGTTCGGGTGGCCGATCAGGGGACTGCCCGCCTGTGAGAACGTGCGCAGGTCCTCCTTGGGGAAATAGCCGAGGTCGGCGAGGATGGCCCAGTAGCCCTCGACGGAATGCCCTTTGCTGAGCAGGAAGTGGTCCTGCGGCCGTTTGACGTCGTAAAACAGGCAGGTGAGTACGTCCAAGCAGCTCATCGCCCCGCCGGTGTGCCCAGTGCGGGCGCGGGTGATCATCGTCACCGCGTCGGCGCGGCGCTCATTGGCAATGCGTTGAAGTTCGATCGCGTTCATCGTTCTTCCCCCCTTACTGATTGCGAAGCTGCAAGGCGATCTTCTTCTGCAGGCTGGCCTGCAGCTGGTCGATCACGACTGCCACCACAATGACCACACCGCGGATGACCTGCTGCCAGAACGAGGAGACGCCCATCATCGTCATGCCGTCGTTGAGTACGTTGATGACCAGCGCGCCGACGATGGTGCCGCCGATGGTGCCGATGCCGCCGGACATGGACGTGCCGCCCAGCACGACGGAGGCGATGGCGTTCATCTCCCAGCTCTCGCCGGCAGCCGGGTGCGCCGCGCGCAGCTGCGAAGTGTTGATCATCGAGCAGATGGCCGCCATCAGCGCCGAGAACATGTAGACGAACAGCTTGATGCGCTTGGTCTTGATGCCGGAGAGCGTGGCCGCGCGCTCATTGCCGCCCACCGCGTAGATTTGGTTGCCCAGCGAGGTGAACTTGAGGATGAACAGCGACAAAAGCGCCAGCACCACGAAAATGAGAATGGCGTAGGGAATGTCCAGCCCAAACACCGTGATCGAGCCGGAGCCGATGGTGGGGAAACCGAGATTGCCCAGTTCCTCACTGCCCAGAAGGTTGGGGAAGGTAGCACCGCCGTTGCGCAGCATGGCAAAGCCCCGGCAGACATACATGGTGCCCAGAGTGGCGATGAAAGCCGGCACGTTGAGATAGGCGATGAGCAGGCCCGAGACCAGGCCGATGAGGATGGCGACCACTGCCACGATCAGCAGGATCAGCGGCACATTGGGATAGATGGTGCCGCTCATGAAAGGCAGGCGCAGGCCCTCATTGAGCATACCGCCCATGAGCATGCCCACCAGACCGACCACAGAGCCGACGCTCAGGTCGATGCCGCCGGTGATGATGACCAGCGTCATGCCCAGCGCCAGCAGGCCGTACAGCGAAGTGTGCCGCAACATCAGCACGATGGAGTTTGCCGTGGTGAAGTTCGGGGCGCAGAACGAGAAAAAGATCACCAGTATGATGAGGGCAATGAACGTGCGTCCCTTGAGCAGGATCATGCCCAGAGAATTGTTTTTGACAGTCTTGCCGGCCATTGTCAGTCTCCTCCCTTGTCTTTCCAGCCAGTGTGCAGATTGGCGGCCGAAGCCCGAACCAGGGCGTCTTCCCTGATCTCCGCGCCGCTCAGGTCAGCCGTGACTTTGCCATTGGACATGACCAGCACGCGATCGCACACGGACATGATCTCCTTGAGCTCGCTGCCGATGAAGAGCACGCCCATGCCCTGCGCGGCGAAACCGCGCATGAGGTTGAAAATGTCCGTCTTGGCGCCCACGTCGATGCCGCGCGAAGGCTCATCCATGATAAAGACCTTGGCGTGCGCCATCACGCACTTGCCGATGACCACTTTCTGCTGGTTGCCGCCCGAGAGCGCCGTGACCAGATGGTTGACGTCGGCCACCTTCACCTGCAGATCCCGCACAGTCTCGGCGACCTCGCGGCGGGAGTCCTTTTCCCGCATCAAGCCGTGCGTCGAGAGGCGCTTTAAGCTCGTCAGGCGCATGTTGTTGAAGATGGACATGCACTGCACCAGGCCGTCCTTCTGCCGGTCTTCCGGCACCAGAACCATGCCGCGGGCGATCTGTTCGGAGACCACCGGATGGGTGATCTTCGCGCCGTCGAGCACCATTTCGCCGGAGGATTCGGGGTGCAGGCCCATCAGCGATTCCACCAGCTCCGTGCGCCCGGCGCCCATCAGGCCGTAGATGCCCAACACCTCGCCGCGGTGCAGCGTGAAGGAAACGTGATCCACCGTGTAGCCGCCGCCCAGCCGGGGCAGCTTGTAGTCGATGACTTCCAGCACCGGCTCCGGCGCGCCCGGATAGGGCTTTTTTTCGATGGTGAGCTGCGCGTGGCCGACCATGCGCTCAATGATCCATTCGACCTCAATGTCCTTGACGAAGGCCGAGTCGATCCTGCGGCCGTCGCGCAGAATGGTCACTCGGTCGCAGACGCGCATGATCTCCTCCAGGCGGTGGGAGATGTAGATGATGGCCACGCCCTGCGAGCGCAGATCCTCGATCAGCTTGAAGAGCACCTCGACCTCGGCGTTGGAGAGCGAGGAGGTCGGCTCGTCCATGATGAGCACGCGCAATTTCTGCTTGAGCATCGTCTTGCCGATCTCGATGATCTGCTGTTGGCCGACGCGCAGGTTCATCATCTTTTCGTCCGGATCGACGTCCAACTGCAGGCGCGAGAGCACTTCACGCACGCGCTTGCGCTGCGCGGCGCGGTCAATGACGCCAAAGCGGGCGATCTCGTTGCCGGCGAACATGTTGTCGGCCACGCGCATCTCGCGGAACATATTCAGCTCCTGATGGATGATGCCGATGCCCTCCGCCGCCGCGTCGCGCGTGCTGTGAAAGCGTACTTCCTTTCCGTCCAGATAGAGCTTGCCGGCGCTGGGCTGCTCGATGCCGGCGAGTATCTTCATCAGCGTGGACTTGCCCGCGCCGTTTTCGCCGATCAGCGCGTGTACTTCGCCGGGGAATACGTCAAAGTCCACTTCCTTGAGCGCGACCGTGCCGGGATAGACCTTGGTCACACCTCGTGCTTCCAGAATCGGGGCCATGCTATTCACCCGCCTTTGGCCCGAGTTCGACCGGTACGATCAAGAAGTCGTCCGGCTCGGTGTATTCGTTGATGGCCACGCAGCCGAGGAAGTCCACCTCCTGCCCCTCCAGCGAGGCGATGTCCAAACCCGCGATCACCGTTTCCTGTACGCGGGCGTTGAACGCGGTGGTCAGATCGGCGAACTCCACCTGGTTGGCGAAGTCGTCCAGCTTCAAAAAACCGACGGCGTCACGCAGGGCGTTGGTGCGGATGACGGAGGATACCTGGATCTTGGCGTCCGGTTCGCCGTCGTAGGGCTGAACATCAATGACCAGCCGCGTGCGGGTGGCGCGGTCGGGCTCTTCGATCTCGAGTACCTGCACGGTGCCGCTCAGGCAGAAGCTGTAAGGGCTGGTCTCGTTTTCGCGGCTGGCGTACTGATCGCCCGCCGCGGCGAGATCCTCGCGGATCATGGGCAGCATCGTCGCGATGTCCTGAGCGCGCTCCTGAATGGTGGGCATCATCAGGCTATCCCAGTTGTCCTGACAATACTGCTCGGCGACGGAGAGCTCTTCCACGACGACGACGGCGCCCGTCTCGTCGATGGTCGTCTCCTGCACGGGATCGGGGATATAGGTGACGCGGCAGGTGCAGGCGATCAGCACCACGATCACCACAGCGGCCACAAGTGCGGGCAAATGGTCTTTCAACTTGCTCATATCGTTCCATCCCTTCGTCTTGGCGGATCGGAGACCCCTGATTGCGATACTGTCATATAGTGCAAAGAGAGGGACGCAGCCCTCTCTTTGCCGTCGGTCAAGCCGCGCTTATTCCGCGATGGTGAAGTTGTCCAGCTGCGCAGCGTTGTCAGCGTTGATGAGTACGCAGTCCATGAGCTGCTTTTCTTCTTCGACCATGGGCTCGCCGTTCTGGATATAGTAGTCCGCCTGAATGACGGCCTGCTCGGTGATGTAGGCGATGGGCTGGAGGCCGGTGGCCTTGATCTCTCCGCGCAGGATGGAGTCGCGCACGTCGTTGGAGCCGTCGAAGCCCATGACGATGACGTCGGTCATGCCGGCGTTGAGGCAGGCCTCGATGACGCCCATGGCCATGGTGTCGTTGCCGCAGATGACGCCCTTGATGTTCTCAGCGCCCTGAGCCTGAATGATGGTCTCCATCACGGTGTAAGCCTCGGTCTGCTCCCAGTTGGCGGTCTGCTGGTCGAGCATCACCATGTCGGGATACTGATCGATGACGCCGTGGAAGCCCTCGGAGCGGACGCTGGCGTTGGTGTCGGACTCCTTGCCCAGCAGTTCGACGTAGCCGCCCTCTTCATCCATCAGCTCCACGAAGTACTCGGCCACCAAGCTCGCGCCCTGATAGTTGTTGGCGACCAGCTGCGCGATGGCGTCGCCGGTGGAGTTGATCTCGCGGTCGACCAGGAAGGTGGGGATACCCGCTTCCTTGGCGGCCTGCACCGGGGCAATGGTGGCGTCGGCGCCGGCGTTGTCGCAGATGATGGCTTTCGCACCAAGCTGGATGGCAGTCTCAAAGGCTTCCTGCTGCTTGGTCACGTCGTCGTCGTGCTGGATGACCTGCGCCTCGTAGCCCAGTTCGTTGGCCTTGGCCACGGCGACATCGGCAACGGTCTTAAAGTAGGGGTTGGCATGGCTGGGCGTGATGACCATGATCAGGCCCTTGGATTCCTCGGCAAAGCCTGCAGCCGCACCAACGATCATCAGCATCGCCAGAACCAGTACAAGGATCTTTTTCATAGGGGTTTCCTCCTTCGCTTTTTCGGAACCATTGGTTCCGTTCCTGCGAGCATGATAACACATTTGGTAAACAAAGTCAATACCATTAACGAAATAAAGTTTAATTATATTGCGTTATTAGTGTACAAAGAGCCTAGGAATTTGATTAAATTTCACTTGTTGTGGTATATTTCGGGGATAATTTCTGGTTTACAAACGTTTTTGGCTGTGCTATAATGGTAAACAAAGGAGTAAACAAATCCGGGAGGCCACCCATGAAAGTTACGATTCGAGACATTGCGCGGGAGGCAGGCGTTTCGCCGGCTACCGTTTCCAATGTCTTCAATGGTAAGAACAAGATCAGTGAAAAAACGCGCGAACTCGTTCTTGCCATCGCCCAAAGGCGCGGTTATGCTGTTCCCGCGGGGATGTCCCCGGAGAACCGCACGCTGCGTTTCATTATTTTCAAACGCCACGGAAAGGTCATCATGGACACCCCCTTTTTCTCGGAATTGATCAGCAGTATCGAAAGCGCCTGTCGCGCCCATCAATACGAATTGTTGATCAGCTACATGGACGCGGGCGACCCCAACCTGCGCACGCAAATAGCCGACGTACTCAAAAACGGCAGTCGGGGAATTCTTCTGCTGGCTACGGAAATGAACGATGAGAACTTGCAACTGTTCAAGAACTGCAAAATGCCGTTGCTGGTACTCGACAGCCTGTTTTTGTGGGACGACCACAACGCCGTGATCATCAACAACCGCGAGGCCGGCTATCTTGCCGCTGAACATTTTGTCGAGAACGGCCACCGCAGTTTCGGCCTCATCACATCGTCGTTTCCCTTCAACAATATGACTGACCGCCGCGATGGCTATGTTGCCGGCCTTGCAAAGCATGGCTTTGCGCTGCGGGGGGAAGATGTGTTTTGCGTGGAGCCGACGATGGAGGGCGCGGCGCGCGATATGCTCGCGCTGCTGGAGATGCGCGCGCAGCCGTTGCCCACGGCGATGTTCGCCTCCAACGACATCATCGCTGTGGGCGCCAGCCGCGCCCTAAAACAGCGCGGCTTTGCCCTGCCGGACGATGTCTCCATCATCGGCATGGACGATCTGCCCATCTGCTGCGTGACCAGCCCGCAGCTGTCCACGCTGGCCGTGCATAAGCGTCAACTGGGCACGGCAGCCGTCAACCGCCTGATCGAGATGATCGAGCGCCGCGACAGCGCGGTGTACAAGATCGCCCTGGATGTGCAACTGGTACAGCGCGAGAGCGTGAAGGAACTACGCGCTGCTGAGCAGGCTGCCATACTGCGGGGCTGAGTGTGTCATGGAGCACACTCAGCCTGTGATGCAGCCCTTTATCCTTTCTGTGAGGCGTCAGCGTATAGCTGCACCGTACGGATTTTTTGCATTTCCCAAAACAGTACGCCGACAGAAAAAGGCCTATTCGTGATGATACTATAACAGCCAACCAGGCTGCAATAGAGAGACATCCAATTTGGGTGTCGCTCTAATCCCCCGGGGCAAAACGAAAAAGTTTTGCATTATAATTACCC
>DVGE01000187.1 GCA_018712885.1 Candidatus Pullichristensenella stercoripullorum
TCTTCCGGATTGGGCATTTCCGAATCGGGCAAATCGACCTTGTGGATAGCGTCGAGCAATTCCAGCTCCACTCTTTCCACCGGCGCAGCCTCCATCAGCCGTTTGATGACCGAAAGAGGATAATAGCGCTCGCGCTGCAACTTGCGAATCAGGGCGATGGCGCTTATGCAGGAGCGGTCGTAATAGGCCATGTTCCGCCCGGTTTTGCGCGCCGGGCGGATCAGGCCCTCCTTGACGTAGAATTTGACGGTGGTGACGCTCACGCCCGCTTCCCGGGCCAATTCCCCGATGCGAAGAAGGTTTTTCTGCGCGTTCATTGGCAATCGAGGACGATCTTGATGACCTCGGGCGAATTCTCCAGAGCGAGGCGGAAAGCGGCCTTGTAGTCATCGAGCTTGAAATGGTGGGTGACGAAGCCCTCTACCTTGTAAATGCCGTCGCGGATCCACTCCTGCGCCAAGTCGAAGGTGTAGAGCTTTCTGCCCTGCCAGTTCTCCATGCCGTGCGCGTCCACGCCGACCAGGTTGAGCTCCTGCCACCATACCGGCGTTTCGTCAAAGGTGACGGCGCGCATGTGGTGGCCGATCTTGACCAGCGTGCCGCGGGCGCGCAGCAGGCGCACGGCGGTGTGGTTGGACCAATCGCCGCCTACGCAATCATAAATGCGGTGGAAGCCACCGAAGAAGTAGCGGTTACCGCCCATGCCGACGTAGACTTCGCTGCCGCCGGTGGCCTTAGACGCCGCCTCGTAGATTTCCCCGGAGAGCACGTGATCCGCGCCCAGCCTTTTTGCAAACTCCTGGCGGGATTTGACGCGCTCGAGCACCCACACTTCGCAGTCGGGTTGGACGATTTTGATGGCCTGCACCACGCCCAGGCCGATGGCTCCGCAGCCCATGACCAGCACCTTTTCGCCCTTTTGCGGCGGCGCGCACAACACCGAGTGGATGGAAACGCAGGTGGGTTCGACCATCACGGCCTGTTCGTCGGTCAGCTCGTCGTAAATGTGGGCAAGGCCGCGGGCGGGGTAGATGAAGCTGTCGCTCCAGCCCGCGCCGGTGGTCACTTCGCCGTAAGGCGAGGGCGCGCCGTAGTTGAGGCAGAAGTTGTAGTCTCCTTCCTCGCAGTAGCGGCAGCGCTCATGGATGCCCTTGGTGTCGCAGCCGGCCATGTAGGCGCGGATGGTGACGCGGTCGCCCACCTTGAAGGCGGTCACGTCCTTGCCGACCTCGGTGACGACGCCGACGTTTTCATGGCCAAGAAAGGTGCGCTTGGAGCCGGGGATGGGCTCGAGGGCGGAGTTGGTGCCGGTGGTGGCCTTGAAAAAGCTCACGTCGGTGCCGCAGAGGCCGCAGGCCACGTTGCGCACGCGCACCCAGTCGCCCGCAGGCAGGGGCGGGTCCGGCAGGGTCTTGTATTTGACGGCGTTGATGCCGGTGTAGAGCAGCGGCTTGCAGACCCTGGCGGCGGCCTTGGTCAGCAGTATGCGCGGGATGTCCTTGTCAAAGTAAACGGTTTTCACGTTCCGTTTCCTCCTTCAGTGCGGTTGTCGGTCCCTCCTCCCATTTTAGCGGTTTTACGCGCTCCTGTCCAGTCCGTTTACGTCAACATTCCCTGCAAAATGGCCATGTAGTCGTTGAGATAGCAGGCGTATTCGGGGCTGCCGATGGTCTCCACATAGCCCAGTTCCACGGCTTTGACGAATTCCACCTGCTTTTGCAGCACCTTCATCGCCCCTTCGACGCTCTTGAAGCAGAAGTGGACGAACGGCGTGCGGCGTTCGTAGACGCCGTGACCGGACTTGGAGTTGCCGGCCTTGACGCGCAGATAGCAGGCGATGGCGTTGGGGTCGCCGTGGTCGGCGACGGTGAACTGGTAGATGCGGTCCGGCTGGCGGCGGCAGAACTCCTGCATGTCCGGGTCGCCCAGTTTGTTGTACTTCGAGAGCGCCCGGGTGATCATATAGAGGCTGCACTTGACCTTCAGCGCCTGCTTCTCCGGCGTCTTGGGCACGTTTTTGGGCGACATGATCATAAGGCCCATCAGGAGGGAGAGTATCCTGGGAAGCAGCAGGAGGTTGCCCCGGATGCCGGGCAGGGCGAGGCCGCCGCGCAACAGGGCGTTCATCTTTTCGATGGAGGAAAACGTCAGCGTCAGATCCGGCTTTTCCGCCGGACCCTGGATGACGTCCACATGCGGGCCGTCGAACACGAGGTGGCAGCAGAGCAGGTCGCCATCGTCGCGCGCGCCGAACTGCACTGTGGCGTGGAAGTTTGCAAACGACTTGTGCAGCTTGGGGTCGTCGTCCAGAAGCACCTGCATGGTGGGAAAGACCGCTTCCAGAAACAGCCTTGCCGCCATGTGCTCCTGCGCGGATGCGGACATGCGCTCACCTCCTATTCGTCGTTCCAGTCCTCATCGGGTTCAAATTCCATGCCCATCATCTCGCGCACCTTGTCCACCACGCCGTTGGCGTCGAGGCCGTAGTGGGCGTAGAGGTCCTCGGCGTAGCCGATGGCGGCGAAGGTATCCTGCAGGCCGTGCTTTTTGAACACGCAGCCCTTGCCGGACTCGGCGATGACGCTGCCTACCGCGTCGCCCAGACCGCCGATGACGTTGTGTTCCTCGATGGTGAGGATGCGCCGCGTGTCGGTGACGGCCTTCAAAATGGCCTCGCGGTCGATGGGCTTGATGGTGTGCATGTTGACCACGCGCACGGAGAGGCCGTCCGTCTCAGAAAGCACGCGGGCGGCGTTCATCGCCTGCAGCACGGCGATGCCGCAGCAGATGATGGTCAGGTCCGTGCCCTCGCGCATGGTGATGGCCTTGCCGATCTCGTAGGTGTAGTTGTCGCTTTCGTAGCAGGGCGGCTCGAAGCCGCGGCCGATGCGGATGTAGACCGGGCCGGGCGTGTCCACGCAGGCCTGCACCGCCTTAGAGGTCTCGATGCCGTCCGCCGGGCAGATGACCGTCATGTTGGGGATGGCGCGCATGATGGCGAAATCCTCGGTGCAGTGGTGCGTAGTGCCGGCGTGGCCGAAGGAAATGCCGGCGTGGGTGGCGATGATCTTTACCGGCAGGTCCTGGTAGGCGATGTCCGTGCGGATCTGCTCGCCGGCGCGCATGCAGGCGAAGATGGCCATGGTGGAGGCAAAGGGGATCAGCCCCGCCTTGGCAAGGCCCGCCGCCATGCCGAACATGTTCTGCTCGGCGATGCCCACGTTGTAAAAGCGGTCCGGGAAGGCCTTGGCGAAGTGGACGATGGCCGTGGTCTTGGCAAGGTCGGCGGTGAGGCCGACGATCTTTTCGTTGTGCTTGCCCAGTTCGGCCAGCGTGCGGCCGTAGATCTCGCGGGAGGTCATGGTCGCCGCATCGTAGGCGTTCCAGTTGGTTCCGGTCACGACTGCCATATTATCCCTCCTTCAGGATCGAAGCCTTGGCGCGGGCGCACAACTCCGAATCGGCGGACGCATAGTGGTAGACGACGTTGTTTTCCATGAAGTCCACGCCCTTGCCCTTGATGGTGTGGGCGAGGATGAGCACGGGTA
Source organism: Candidatus Pullichristensenella stercoripullorum (assembly GCA_018712885.1). Lineage (GTDB taxonomy): Bacteria > Bacillota > Clostridia > Christensenellales > Aristaeellaceae > Pullichristensenella > Pullichristensenella stercoripullorum. The sequence goes on from DVGE01000187.1 coordinate 3,549, forward strand.
CCTCCGTGGCCGCCCATGCTTTGGCAAGCGCCTCGTCGAGCTGGTCAAAATCGTGGCCGTCCACTTCGACGACCTCCCAGCCGAAGGCGCGCCACTTGTCCGCGAACGGTTCCAGCGGCATGACGTCCTCGGTCTCGCCGTCGATCATGAAGCGGTTGCGGTCCACGATGCCGATGAGGTTGCCCAGTTTGAAGTGCGGCGCGGACATGGCCGCCTCCCAGACGCTGCCCTCGCAGCACTCGCCATCGCCCATCAGGCAGACGGTCTTCCACGGCATTTTGCGCTGGCGCGCGCCCAGGGCCATGCCCACCGCCATAGAAAGGCCGTGGCCGAGGCTGCCCGCCGAGGCGTCGCAGCCGATGACCTTGTTGGAATCCGGGTGCATGGCAAAGGGCGAGCCGAAGTGGTTGAACGTCTTGAGCGTCTCCTCCGGGAAGAAGCCGCGCTTGGCCAGCACGGGGATGAGGCCCGCCGCCGCGTGGCCCTTGGAGAGCACGAAGCGGTCGCGCTCGTCCCACTGGGGGTCGGCGGGATGAACGTCCAGATACTTGAAGTAGAGGATGGTGAGGATGTCGATGATGCTCAGAGAGCCGCCCACGTGCGCGCCGCCGGACCAGGCCATGACGTCGATGACCGTCAGGCGCAGCTCGCGGGCGATGTCTTTCAGTCTCTGCTTTTCCTGAGGGGAGAGGGCCATTGCGCATACCTCCTTTGCGTAGGGCGTGCGGCGGGATGGTTGGAGGGGCTTGGGGACGGGCGGATGCGCGTGTTGAGAAAGGCATGTTCGGGTCGCGGCGATCGTTGAAATGAGGAGTTTTACTATCTACTTTTTATTATAGTATTTACATTCTGCGAATTCAAGCGTATTTTTCTGTTTTTTGAAAATTTTGGCACAATGCTTTAATTTTGCACTTTGTTTTTGGGCGCAAAAGCGCCGCCGGAGAAGTATTTTCCCGGCGGCGGACGGCGTCGCGGCGCGCGTTGCGCCGCTTGTCTGTTCTTTGGGGACAGCCTATCCCCTGTGCAGGAAGGAGAACAGCCCGCCCTTTTTCGCGCAGGGCTCGCGCGTGATGGAGGTCACTTCGTAACCTGTATCGTGGATGACTTTGCGCAAGCGGGCGTCGTCGATATCCTGCTCTGTGAGTATGACCGTCTGCCCGCTGGCGTGGGAGGACGTGACTTTTTTTACGGGGAACGCGCGGCGCACGACGTCGTTGACGTGGGCTTCGCACATGCCGCAGCGCATGCCTTCGACCTGCGCGGTGATCTTGAACATGGTATCCCTTCCTTTCAGGCGCGTGTATTGAAGCGGTTCGCAAAGGGCCTACTTTCTTCCCCAGAGAAGGCCCATGCTGCCCAGCACCATGCGGGTGTTGAGGAAACCGGGGGCGAAGCCCGGCTTTCGTGTGTCGGCGAAGTGGAGCTCCGCGACGTGCGGGCGCAGGGCGTCCACAAACGCCTGCGCGTCGCCGTAAACGCGGCGGTCGAAGAACGTGTCCTGCAGGGCGAACGCGCCGCCCGGGCGCAGCACGCGCAGGGCTTCGAGTATGAGCGCCTGCTTGTCCGGCTGGGAGCGCACTTCGTGAAAAACGAAGTTGCTCGCCACAGCGTCGAACGCGCCGTCCACGAAGGGCAGCTTTGCCGCGTCGCCCTTGCGGAAGGCGACGCGGGCGGAGACGCCCTCCAGACGGGCGTTGTCCTCGCAGAGTTTTTGGCTGTACTCCCAGCCCATGCCCCAGGCGTCGAGGCCGGTGACGAGGGCGTGGGGGTGCGCCTTGGCCAATTTTACAGCCAGCGCCCCGCTGCCGCAGCCGATATCCAGCACGCGGCCATGGCCGTCCCAGCCGGCCTTGACAAGGTGGCGCAGCACGACATCGAGCACCTTGCCCTGCACGCCGCCGCCCGCATAGTCCAGCGCCGTGCGCGCGCGCAAAAGGTAGAGGCCGAGAAAAAGCGCCGCAAAGGAAAGCAGCATGAGAATGAAGCCGGCGATGGCGGCCCTTTCCACCAGCAGGCGCGCGCAGAGCAGCAGCGCCAGCGCCCCGAGGAGCACGGAGGCGACCAGTTTGGCCGGTATCCAGTTTTTGTAGTGCGGTTTTTCCAACCCATTCACCTCCGTCATGCCGTCCGAAAGTTAGTTTATACTAACTTATGTGCTGGGAAAAGGCCCTCGCGAAAGGGCGGGGAACGTTTTCCCCGCCCCTATTATATCCTTGCGAGGGCAATATGTCAAGCGGGGGGCGCGCTTCAACGGCCGCTTTCCAGAAGCTCGCCGTTTATGGCGATGGTGGAGACGGCGAGGGGGATGTCCTTGCCGCTCATCTCCAGCGCGCGGCGCACGGCGCTTTCCAAACCGCCGCAGCAGGGCACTTCCATGCGTGCGACGAGTATGGAGCGGATGTCGTTGGCGGAAAATATCTGCGCGAGCTTTTCCGCGTAGTCCACGGCGTCGAGCTTGGGGCAACCCACCAGCGTGACGCGGCCGCGGATGAAGTCGGCGTGGAAGTTGCCGTAGGCAAAGGCGGTGCAGTCGGCGGCGATGAGCAGATCCGCGCCGGAAAACCACGGGGCGTTGACGGGTGCGAGCTTGATCTGCACCGGCCACTGGGAGAGCTGGCTGGGCACATTGCCCGCACTTGCGGGACGCGCCTCGCGCGCGAAGGCGGCGGGGCGGGAGCCGGGGCAGGCGTGGGGCGCGGCGGCTTTGGCGGCCCTGACGGCGGCCTCGTCGTAAGCGGCGGCTTCGCACACCTCAAAGGAGATGGCATTCGTGGGGCAGGCGGGCAGGCAGTCGCCCAGGCCGTCGCAGTAGTCCTCGCGCACAAGGCGCGCCTTGCCGTTCACCATGGCGATGGCCCCCTCGTGGCAGGCGCGGGCACAGGCGCCGCAGCCGTTGCACTTTTCTTCGTCGATGCGGATGATCTTGCGCAGCATGATCGTTCCTCCTTATGTGTATTTCCATAGACAGCATACCACGACGCGGCGCTTCTGTATGTTGTTTTAACAACGCGAATGTTTTAAAAAAGATCGCCTCCAAATTTCGCTTTGGAAGCGATCTTCGCGGTCAGGCGCTTTGCGCCCGGGGTCAATTCCAACAGTAGGGGCAGGGGCTGAAGCCCTGATCCTTGACAAAGTCGATGACCACCATGGAACCGTCGCGCATGCCTGCCCGCGAGCAGGTGGCGTGGCTGTGGAAGATGGTGCTGTCCGAATCGCCCTGCAAGTCGATGTAGACCTGCGTGGCGGTGGAGAGGTCTCCTCCGCCGGCGCTGCCGCCCTGATCGCCGCCGGCGCCGCCGCCCTGACCGCCGGTATTCCCGCCGGTATTGCCGCCCGAGGAGCTGCCCTGCACGCAGACGGGACAAGGCTGCTTGCCGATGGCGCGGGCGATGGCGAGGTAGCCGGGCGTGGCCTCCGAGCCGGCGCAGGTCTGGCTGTAATGGTAGTAGCGGCTGGAGCTGGTGGCGTACACCGTACGCCGCGCGATGTTGGCGCAGGTGGTGCAGGGGCTCTTGCCGTAGTTGAGCGCCGTTTCGAGCGTGACGCGGCTGGCGCCGGACTCGAGGTTCGGGCAGTCGGCGCTGATGTGGAAGCGCTCGCCGGTCAGCGTCGCGTAGACGTAGAGGCCGGACGTACCCGATGTGTAGGTATTGGAAGACGTGGGCACATCCTCGTCGCCATTCCGGTAATGGGCCAGACAGGTCGGGCAGTACTCCTTGCCCATGGCGTGGGCCACGGCCAGCGTGCCAGGCGTGGCGCCCTCGCCGGCGTGCTCGCGGTAGATGTGGAAGTACTTATCGCCGCGCGACGACCAGACCGTGCGTTCCGCCGTGGAGCGGGCGCAGATGGGGCAGGCGGATTTGCCGTAGTTGAGCGCGGTCTCGAGGGTGATATAACTGGCCTCGGAGCCGGCGCAGTCGCGCGAGAGGTGATAGTACTCGCCGGACTGCGTAGCATAGACGCGGATACCGGAAGTACCCGGCTCATACGTCTCGCTGACCGGATCGCTCTCGGCGCCGCCGCCGGAACTGTTGTCCACGCAGGAGGGGCAGCGGGCGAAACCGGCCATCAGCGCGCGCGCCAGCGTGCCGGAGGTGGCGCGGGAGAGGTCTTCCACATTGCAATTCCTGTCGTAGTGGTAATAGCGCCCGCCGCTGACGGCGTAGACGACGCGGTCGGCGATGGAGCAGCACACCGGGCAAGCGGTCTTGCCGCGCGCCACGGCCTCTTCGAGCGTCACGGGATAAGCGCTGCGCATGCCCTGGCAGGTCTGGTCGTTGTGGTACCAGGTGCCGGTATCGGTGCAGTAGACGGTGATGCCGGAGACGCTCTGCGTGGTATCGCCCGACTGGTTCCCGCCGGAGGTGGAACCGGAGCCGGAGCTCGTCCAGCAATAGGGACACTTCTTGAAGCCCGCCGCCAGCGCCTGGGCGACCGTGCCAGGCGTGGCTCCTGACATGCCCGAACAGGTGGCGTAGGAGTGGTAGTAGGTGCCGCCGCGCGTGGCGTAGACGGTGTTGTTCGCCGTCGGGCAGCAGTCCGGGCAGGCCGGGCGGCCGATCTCGAGCATGGTGCTCAAGGGTACGCGCTCGGCATTGCGCATGCCGCCGCAAGTGGAATTGGTATGGTAGTACTCGCCGCCCTGCGTGGCGTAGACGTAGACGGTGCCATCCGCGCCGACGGAGGAATCGCTGCCGGCGGCGCCAGAGCCGCCCGTCGTGCCTGAGCCGCTGGAGGAGCCGAGGTTGATGGTCACGCCGCTGAGACACTCGGGGCAAGGCGTCTTACCCATGACCAGCGCCAGCGCCACGTAGGTGCGCTGCGCGTTGCGCATGCCCTGACAGGTCGGGTCGCTGTGGAACCACTCGCCGCCTTCGGTGCAGTAGACGACGTTGCGGGCCACGGCGCAGCAGTCCGGACAGGCCGACTTGCCATTTTGCAGCGCTGTAAGCATGCTGATGCGCGAGGCGTTCTTCATGCCGTTGCAATTCGGGTCGGTATGGAAGTGGGTGCCGCCCTGCGTGGCGTAGACCATGACGCCGCTGCGGTCGGTGGAGAGCGTGCGGGCATAGTCGCGCACCGCCGTGGCGTTGAGCATGGTGTCGGTGCTGGTCTGCGCAGCGGACGTGGTGCCGCCGGCGCAGACGGGGCAGGCCCGCTTGCCAGCCGCTTCCGCGCGCTCCTTGGTGGTCTCGTAGGCACCCTGCATGGCCTGACCGGTGCCGCCGTCGCAATTGGGGTCGGTGTGGTAGTAGGTGCCGCGGTCGGTCATGTAGTAGATCTGCTGATTATAGCAGGTGGGGCAGGCCTGGAGGCCGCGGCGTTCAGCGATCTCCAGACTGACGTACTGGGGCGTATCGTTGCCCAACTGCGTACAGTTGCGGTTGCTATGGTAGTAAAGGCCGGTATTGCCCGCCCACACATATTCGCCGCCGGTGGCATCGCCCGTGCCGGTGCCGGTGAGGGGCGTGGCGGTGGGCGCGTCGATGATGCCCTCATCCACGCCGGGAAGGGCGCTGGCGGTGGGCAGCACGCCGCCCGAGGGCGCCACGGACGCCGAGGGCAGCGCCGAAACGGTAGGCGTCGGCGTCACCGGGCGGATGGTGGGGCCTTCCACGGGCCGGTTGGGGTCGTTCATGCCGCTGGAGATGAGCGAAACGATGAGGAAGATGAGCAGCGCGAACCACAGCGCCGAGGCGACGCTGATGCCGATGCGCATGATCTTGTCAAAGCGCCCACGGCGCCAGAGCAGGTAGATGCCCAGCGGCGGCAGGAGCACGAGAAGCACGTAGGTGACCCAGTCGTTCTCGTCGATGTACTGCATGAAGGAGGGCGCTTCATTGCCCGAACCTTCTATATAATTGCCGTCCTCGTCGTAATAGCCGCCCTCGTCGCCGGCATAGCCGCCGTCGGCGTAGTTGCCATCGTCATAGCCGCTGTCGGCATAATTGCCGTCGTCATAGCCGCCGTCATCGTAGCTACTGTCATCATAGCCGCCGTCGGCGTAGTTGCCATCGTCGTAGCCGCCATCGTCATAGCTGCCGTCGGCGTAATTGCCGTCGTCGTAGCCGCTGTCGGCGTAATTGCCGTCGCCAGCGTAGCCGCCGTCGTCGGCGTAGCCGTCGTCATCATAAGTATAGGAAGCGTCGCCGCCGGCATCGCCGCCGTCGTCGTAGCCATAGTCGCCCGCGCCGTCGCCGGCGTAGTCGTCGTAGCCCTGATCCTGCGCGCCGTCCTCATAGGCGTCGTCGAACTGGTCAAGGCCGTCGGCCGCGTCTTCGCCCTGCGTCTTTTTCAGGCTGAAAGGAAAACGCTTGATCTCACCATCGCCCCAGCGGAACGCGACGCCCGCTTTGGAGAGGTTGAGCTTCAGTTTTCCAAGTTTGTATGTTGCCATACCCTGCACCTCGTCTGTGGATAAGCACGATTTACATTGTCATACTTCTGTAACATTATCCTCTATTAGCATACACCATAAACGCCCGTTCGTCAATCGAATAAACCGAAAAAAACCGCCCTAAAATTGTACATTATCCCGGGGTTCGTCTCGGGAAGGTCATTTTTGCGTACATTTTGGCAGACCATGGGGTAAATTCCCATGAAATCGTCGCAAAGAATGACGATTCCCCCATTGCCCCGCCTTCCCGGCTTGTGCTATAATAGACTAGCATCCAATTACATTCTTTATGAATATGGGGCCGGAAACATTCGGAGGGACGATCTCATGGCAAAGAAAAAAAAGAATGGGCTACACATCGGCAGTTACGTCATCCGCCCGCTGGGGCTGACTCTCATCGGCATTTTGCTGGTGGCGTTGATCGTGGTGGTCACGTTGATCATCGCGCGCTCCATCAGCGCCACGGAGCCCGACGTCAGCGCGCCGGATCCGACCCGGCAGGTCATCACACTGACCACGACGCCCACTGTGGAACCCGAGAAGACGCCGGAGCCGAGCGCGACGCCCACGCCTACGCCCTCGCCTTCCCCCACGCCCTCGCTGCGCACGGCCACCATCCGCTCGCTGGGCGAGATCGTGGTGCAGCAGAACGTGCTCAACGCCGCGCGCACTGAGACCAGTTATGACTTCACGCCCATGTTCGAGTACATCGGCGACGTGGTCGGCAACGCCGACTGGACGGTGGGCGACGTGGAAGGCCCGATGGACAACCGGCCCGACAGCGCCTATTCCGGTACCGACCCCTTCAACACGCCGCCGCAGATCATGCTGGCGATGAAGGAGGCCGGCGTGGACATGCTGACGCTGGCCAACGGCCAGTCGCTGGACATGCTCTTTGAGGGATTGCAGCAGACCATCGCCAACTGCAAGACCGCAGAGATGGACTACATCGGCGCTTTCGCCTCGCAGGAGGAGTTCAACACGCCGAAGATCGTGGACATCAACGGCATCAACGTGGGCTTCCTCAACTACACCACCACGCTGGGCGGCATGGAGGAGCAGTCCAAGGCCGAGGCCCTGACCTACGGTGTGGCCACCAACCGCAACACCAACCCCGTGGAAGACGCGCAGGCGCTGCGCGAGGCCGGCGCGGACGTGATCGTCGCCTACATCACCTGGGGCGAGCCGGGCGTGCGCGAGCTGGGCGATGAGGAATTCCAGACCGCCACGCACCTGGCGGAGGCCGGCGTGGACGTGCTCATCGGCTACCATCCGCACACCGTCATCCAGCCGCGCTGGTTCGACGTGGAGCTTGAGGATGGCAGCGCGCACCGCATGCTCTGTCTGTGCGCCACCGGCAACTTCCTCTCTGACCAGCGCGACCGCTACACCTGCAACGGCATCGTCTTCGAGTTCACCATCGAGGAGACGTCCACCGGCGTGTTTGAGATCACCGACCCGGTGTACATCCCCACCTATGTGTGGCGCTACGAGGCCGAGGACGGCGAGGGGTACGAGTACCGCGTGCTGGCCGTGGGCGAGTGGCTGGAAAACCGTCCCGAGGGCATGAGCGACGAGGAATACGATCACCTGAAGACTGTTTGGAACGACGTGCAGGAGACCATGTCTCAGGGCAACGTCAACGCCACACTGTCGGCGAACTGATGATCTGAGGTTTCGATGGGCAGCGCCCCGTCCGTATCCTGCGGGCGGGGCGCTGTTTATGCCATTGGCGGGGGCGTTGACGCGATCGCCCCGCGCCGGAGAGGAGAACGCATGGACAGGGACGGCTTTTGCCGGGCGCTGCTTGCCTGGTACGACCGCGAAAAGCGGGAACTGCCCTGGCGGGGGACGCAGGACCCTTACCGCGTCTGGCTCTCGGAGATCATGCTCCAGCAGACGCGCGCCGAGGCGGTCGCGCCCCGCTACGAGGCGTTTCTGACGCGCTTCCCCACCGTGGCGGCGCTGGCGGCGGCGGACGAGGAAGCTGTTTTGAAGGCGTGGGAGGGCATGGGCTACTACTCGCGCGCCCGCAACCTGCGCCGCGCGGCGATGGAGGTCGTCCGGCGGGGCGGCTTCCCGCGGAGCGCGAAAGAATGGCAAAAACTGCCGGGCGTGGGCGCGTACACGGCGGCGGCGGTGGCCTCCATCGCCTATCATGAGGCGGCGCCGGCGCTGGACGGCAATCAGGCGCGGGTGCTCTCCCGCCTGCTGGCCTTTGAAGGCACGGTGGATACGCCGCAGCGGTTGCGCGCGCAGGCGGAGGCGCTCATCGACCGCGAGCGGCCGGGGGACTACAACCAGGCGCTGATGGATCTGGGCAGCGGCGTGTGTACGCCGCGCGCGCCGAAGTGCGGCCTCTGCCCGGTGGCGGCGTTCTGCGCCGCGCGCGCCGGGGGCGACGCGGAGAGCTATCCCCATCTGCCGCCGCCCATCGCGCGGCGCGAGGTGGAGGTGACCGTGGTGCTGGCCTATCTTGGCGGGCGCGTGCTGGTGCGCAGGCGGCCGTCCAAGGGCTTGCTGGCGGGGCTGTGGGAGTTTCCCAACTTTTCCGAGGGGACACTGGAGGACACGCTGCCCGGGGCGCGGGCGACGGGGGAACTGGCGCGCTCGCGGCACGTGTTCACGCACCTGGTCTGGAACATGCGCGGCCTGCGCGCGGAGGCGGAGGCGCTGCCGGAGGGCATGCGCGCCGTGGACGCGGACGAGCTCAGGGCGCTGCCCTTCCCCACCGCGCTGCGCGTCTATCGCCAGATCGCCATGCGGGAGCTGGGCGGGGAGGCAGAAAAAGATGTGTAAAAAAGCGACGGGCGCGGCGCGTCCGTCGCTTGCGCTTTGAAAGCGTCTACGGGCTGTTTGGGGACATGATGTACATGATGATGCCGGGGATGACCATCGCCGCGCCGATCACGATCCACATGACAGGGCTCATGCGCAAGGCTTTCCTTCCCACTTTCGGGCAAAGCGCTTCATATACCTGGTGCGACCGTTCGCGGTCTATTCGGCGACGGTCAGGCGGCAGACGTCGTATTTTCCGTTGACGGATGTGGCGATGATCTCGCATGCGCCCGCGCCCACAGCGGTGACGAGGCCGTTTTCCACGGTGGCGACGCGCTCGTCGCCGCTCGACCAGGCGATGGAAAGGTCGTCCGCCCACTCGGGGATGACGGCGGCGGAGAGCTGCAGCGTCTCGCCGGGACGCAGCGCCGCCTCGCGGGGCGTCATCTCCACCGAAGACGGCTCCACGGGGTAGAGGGAGATCATTTCCACTTCATAGGAAATGGCCGCGCCGGAGGCCGTTCCCACCTCGACGCGCCAGCGCTGGTTCTGCTCGTAGTCCTTTGTCAGTTCCGGACGGAAGATGATGCAGGGGCCGCCGCCGTAACCGCCCTCATCGACGGCGAAGTAGCCGCCGTCGCCGGGGAATTCGTAGACCTCGCCGGTGTTGAGATCCGTCAGGCGCGCCCACGCGCCGTCGGTATCGTAGAGATCGGGAGCAAGGATGACCGACCAGGCAATATCCTCGCTCATCAGTTCCGCCGGAAACGCACCCGCCGAGGGCCAGGCGATGTACTGCCAGTCGCCGGGGTCGGCCTGCAGGTCGTGGGCGTACATGGTGATGTAGCTCATGCCCGCCTCGTCCGCAGCGAGCCCAAAGCCCGTATAGGCCATGTTGGGGTTGAGCAGCCAGCGGCGGTGGCCAAGGGCGGCGAGGTTTGCCTCGCCGTCGTCGCGGGCGAAGTAGAGGATGCCCTGCCGGAGCACGTCTTCGCTCGTCCAGTTGAGGCGGGCGATGTTGCAGCTGGAGGCGGCGTAATGGGCGGCGTCATAAAAGGCGGCGTCCATATCCGCGGGGGCGGGCGGGTCGTGGCTGACAAAGCCGTTGGCGGCGCTGAGCACCGCGCCATGCTGGGCGATGTTCGTCAATGCCGCGTCGAGCGCTACCGGTGCAAGACCGGCCAGCTCGCGCAGGAAGTTGAGGTAGGCAAGCGCGTCCGCAAGGGCTTCCTGACGCACCTCCCCGGCGGCGTAGGGAGCGGATACCGAGGGCTCTTCGGCAAAGAGGCCGCCCTCCGTCCAGCCGCTGATCGCCCCGTAGGCGGCGCGCACTTCTTCGCGCGTATGCGCCGAGGCGGGAGCCGCCAGAAGCAAAAGGGCCGTCAGCGCCGCCAAAAAGCGTGTCAATCGCATTGTGCAATCCTTCTAAAATCGTTGTTTTATGCAATATTCCCCGCAAAAGCTGAAATTCCTTCTGAAAAAGGTCTTTTCAAATCGGGGGTTTTCTGTTAAAATACATATATAATGGCGCGTCAGGCGTCCGTGCAGAAAAACTTGCGCCTTGTGCGCATGTCGCGCACGAGTATCTATAACCTAACAGGGGGAATTCGTACATGAAGGACTATCAGGCCAAGAACATCCGCAATATCGCCGTCGTCGGACACGGCAGCGAGGGCAAGACCACGCTGGTCGAGGCCCTGCTGTACACCAGCGGCACCATCGACCGTCAGGGCCGCGTCGAGGATGGCAACACGGTGACCGACAGCGACAAGGAGGAGCAGGGCCGCCAGATCTCCATCAGCGCCGCCGTCGCTCCCCTCGAGTGGAAGGACGTCAAGGTCAACCTGATCGACGTGCCCGGCTACTTTGATTTCGCCGGCGAAATGGTCGGCCCCATGGCCGTGGCCGAAGGCGCGATCATCACCGTGGGCGCGGTCTCCGGCCTGAACGTGGGCGCGGAAAAGGCGTGGGATATGTGCGACAAGACCCACACCTCGCGCATGATCGTCATCAACCAGATGGACCGCGAGAACGCCAACTTCAGCCGCGCGCTTTCCACCATCACCGACAAGTACGGCAGCCACATCGCGCCCATCGAGGTGCCGATCGTGGAGGGCGGCAAGTTCACCGGCGTTGTCTGCGTTCTGGAGAACAAGGCCTACACCGGCGAGGGCAAGACCCTCAAGGAGATCGACATCCCCGCCAATATGGCCGGCGACGTCGAGAGCGCCCGCGAAGCCATCATGGAAGCCGCGGC
>DVGE01000188.1 GCA_018712885.1 Candidatus Pullichristensenella stercoripullorum
GGGGCGGCTGGACATACTGGTCAACAACGCCGGTTTCGGCATCTCCGGGGCGGCGGAGTTCACGCAGAACGCCGACGCCAAGCGCCTGCTGGACGTCAACCTCTTCGGCATGGTCAGCGCCACGAAAGCCGCGCTTCCGCTGATGCGCGCGCAGGGCGGCGGGCGCATCGTCAACGTAAGTTCGGTGGCCGCGCCGCTGGCCATCCCCTTTCAGGCGTGGTATTCCGTCTCCAAGGCGGCGGTCAACGCTTACACGCTGGCGCTGTTCAACGAAGTCAAGCAGTTCGGCGTCAGCGTCTGCGCGGTGATGCCCGGCGACATCCGCACCGGCTTCACCAGCGCGCGCGAAAAGAGCCACGCCGGGGACGACGTCTACAAGGGCCGCATCGCCCGTTCCGTGGCAAAGATGGAAAAGGACGAGGAAAACGGCATGGCGCCCGAGGTCGCCGGGCGCTTCCTCGCCCGCGTGGCGCTGAAAAAGCGCGTCAAGCCCTACTACGCCATCGGGCTTTCCTACAAGTTTTTCGTGCTGCTCTCGCGCATCCTCCCCATCCGCCTCATCGGCTGGCTGCTGGGGCTGCTGTACGCGGGGGAATGACGTTCAGACAAGGCAAGGCAGGTCGCTGTGCGCGGCCTGTTTTCTTTTTCTGTATTATTGATATAAACTATTGACATTCGATATATTTTATGCTATGTTCATGATATGGGAGGTGACGGTGGGATGCGAAAAGTCTTTGCTCTCATGCTCTTGTTGAGCCTTATCACCACGCTGACGGGCTGCGTGGATAGCGAGAGATACTGGACGCTGCCGCTGGAGGACGGGTTCGAGGTGTGGTGTGAAGACGGCGAGCGCATGCTGGTGCGCGAGACGGACTGGTTCCGATACGCCTTTGTCGTGCGCAACATAGAAGCCCTGCGCGTGGAGGACAATTTCATCCTCACCCGCGGCGGCGAGAGCTATACCTTCGTCGAGACCGCCACAGGCGCGGTCGCGCGCACGGCGAGCGGAGAGGACGGCTTCCGCGCCGCCTGCGAGGCGCTGGGGCTGGAGACGGACTGCGCTTGGACAGCGCTGGACAACCGGCCCGAGGCGGCGGTGGACGCCTGGCATCACCTCTACGACGCCATCACGCCCCGGGAGCTGGCCGCGGTAACGTCCGCGTTCGGGGGATACGCGGAGGGCGAACTACCCACGCCGCGCAGCTGCCTGTACATGAACAGCCATGGCGGCTTTCACGGCGACGGGGCCACCTTCGCGGAACTGCGCTTTGCCCCGGAGGACGGCAAAGCCGTGGAACGTCTGCTGGAGGACAGCGGTTGGCCGCCTCTGCCCGCGACCGGGCCGGCCGCTTCCTACATGGGCGACAGACTTCCCGGCGAGATCTGCTCCATGGACGGAGTGGGCCCCGTCATGCCGGAGGCGGAAAACGGCTGGTGGCGCTTTGCGGACACGACGCCGGGCGACTACGGCTATATCGCCAATTTCGTCCTCTGGATGTACGACGCGGACGCGGCGGCGCTGTACTACTGGGAACATGACACCTGAGGAGGGACGAGGATGCGAGGGATGCGCAAAGGGGCGCTCATCGCCCTGTTGCTCGCGGTCATATGGCTGTTGAGCGGTTGTGTGGATAAGATGCACCTTGAAGGGTTTTTCTTTGGGGAAAACTGGGTGCTGGAGCTGGGAGACGGCTACGAGGTTCAATGCATTGATGGAGAAAACCAGCTCGCGCGCGTCAAAGAGGATAGAAGGATCATGGTGTTGGCGCAGGGCGTCGAGGCCGTAGGCGCGGCGGACGGTTGGCTGATGGCGCGCAGGGAGAACGACGGCCCTTACTGGCTCATCGACACGACGGGAGGCGTCGTTCATGGCCCCTTTGCCGGGGCAGACGCCTTTGAAACCGCCTGCGCATCGCTCGGCGCACCCACGGACGGCGCGTGGACATCGCTGCAAGGTTGGCCGGATGATGCAGAATTTGCCCTACTGCGCATCTACGACGAGGCCACTGCCTGGGAGCTTTCTACGCTGGACTACCCCGGCGCGGAGCGGTTCTCGCCCGAGGACTGCCTCTATATCGACACGCACGGCGGCTTCCTCGGCGACGGGGCCACCTTCGCGCGCCTGCGCTTTGCCCCGGAGGATGGCGCGGCGCTGGAACGGGTGCTGGCGGAGGAGGGCGGCTGGCAGGCGCTCCCCGTCACCGGCGTCGCCGCCGGCCGCGTGAACTGGGGCTTGCCCATCAACGACTGCTACCGCGCCACGGAGGAACGCCCGGAATTTCCCGAAGTCGCGGACGGCCTGTGGCATTTCCGCAACACCACGCCGGACGGCGATGGCGTCCGCAATTTTGAACTGTGGATATACGACCGTGCGACGGCGACGCTGTACTATCACGAATATGATTCCTGATGCGGCTGTTCTGCCGAAGGAAAAACTGCCTATGCGCGTGGAGTTTCGCAAAAGAAGGGCGGTTTTCCTCCTCCCCCTCGTCCTTGTGTGCCTGTTCTGGCATTTTCACGAAGCAGGAGAGCGGACGCGGCTGCTGGACGAGGGCGTTCCGGCGGCGCTGTGCGCGGCGGAGACGTTGAAGGGGTACGAATTTGACGGCGCGGAGCGCTTGTCCGATGGCAGATGGCGGCTGTATCGCCGCGAGCCAGGCGCGGTGGGGTCGCGCCGGGTCACGGTGGCCGTCCTCCGCCTGCCCGAGGGCGCTACGGCGGTCGCGGAGCATTTTCGCGACATGCGCTCGTTGCGCGGCGGCGTGTTCTTCGCCACGGCATTTTCATGGGACACGGAGTGGTCGGGCGTGTACGTGGCCGCCTCCATCGACGAAGACCTGCGCCCGTATTGCGCGGCGAAACTGGGCGAGGGCGCGTGGTATCTGGCGTTCGTGCCTTTCGGCTTCCCCTGAGCGCGATGAGTCCGGCGCCAAAAACACAGCGGAACGGCCTTGCGACCGTTCCGCGTTCTCTTATGCGCCCTCCGGCTT
>DVGE01000189.1 GCA_018712885.1 Candidatus Pullichristensenella stercoripullorum
GAAGCCTGACTGCCGCTTAGCACCAGATACCCGAAAAAAGCGATCTGCAAAAGCAGAAGCAGGATGATGAACAGCCGGTGGCTGAGTACCCCCCGCAGACGGTTTTTGTTCATAAAGACCTCCCGCAAGGCAGTATAGCACAAAGCGGGAGGAATGAACAGGGGTATGTGTGAAAATTGTTGGCAAAATACGTTCACGCCTGCGGTCAGGAGAACTTCAGGCTGATGTCCAGCGCCCGCACGCTGTGGGTCAGGGCGCCGATGCTGATAAGGTCCACGCCCGTCTCCGCCACGGCGCGCAGCTCTGCGTCCGTTTTGTCGCCCATGTTGCCGGAGGCTTCGACGAGCGCGCGGCCATGGACGCAGCGCACGGCCTCGCGCATCATATCCAGCGGCATGTTGTCCAGCATGACGATGTCCGCGCCCGCGTTGAGCGCCTCGCGCAGCTGTTCCAGCGTTTCGACCTCCACTTCGACCTTCAGGGAGTGCGGCGCGCGCTTTCTGGCCGCGGCCACGGCTGCGGCGATGCCGCCCGCGGCGACGATGTGGTTGTCCTTGATCAGCACGCCGTCAAAAAGGCCAAAGCGGTGGTTGCCGCCCCCGCCCGCGCGCACGGCGTACTTGTCCAGCGCGCGCAGGCCGGGCGTGGTCTTGCGCGTATCGACGATCTTCGCGCCCGTTCCGGCCACGGCAGCCACGGCGCGCGCCGTCTGCGTGGCCACGCCGGACATGTGCTGCAGAAGGTTCAGCCCCACGCGCTCGCCCATGAGGATGGCGCGGGCGTTGCCGGAAACGGTGGCGATGACGTCGCCCTTCGCAATGGGGTCGCCATCCTCCGCCAGCGGGGCAAAGGCGATGGCGGGGTCGAGCAGGGCAAAGGCGCGGGCGACAAGCGCCAGCCCGCACAGCACGCCCGCTTCCTTGGCGATGTAGCGCCCCGAGATCTGCCGGTCGGGCGCGACGGTGGAGATGGATGTGATGTCGCCCATGCCGATGTCCTCGGCGAGGGCGCTTTGCAACAGACGGTCCGCCTCAAAGGCGGAGATGGTTTCCAGCATGATCTGCTCCTTTCCTCGCGTCAGGCCTGCGCCTCGCGGCCAAAGATGCGGCTGCCGCAGCGCACGGCCCAGGCGCGGCCATCGCGGATGAAAAATTCCAGATGCGCGCGCTGGCGCTGCGGCTCCGCTTCGTCCATGGCGAGAAAGCGCGTGCCGCCGCACCAGGTCAGAAAGACGGCGCGTTTGCCCACCGTGCCTTTCAGCGCGCCGTTTTCAAGGCGCACCGTCACCACTTCCGGCACGCCCTCGTGGCCCACGAAGCGGCCTTCCAGCATCTGCGGGTCGGAAAAATCGCGCCCCGCGGGCACGAACCACTCGTGCGAAACGTCGAGCGGCAGGCCGGTAATGGCGTTGTAGAGCGTCCACATGATCTCGTCCATGTCCACATCGCCCTGATTGCACAAAACGGCAAAGCCCCAGCCCTCGCCCAGCAGCAGGCCGCCCTTGGTGGAAACGCCGTGCAGGCCGCCCGAGTGCTCGCAGATCACGTGGCCGTTTTTGACGCGCTTGTAGAGCCCGAGGCCGTAGCAGGGGATCTCGCGCGCGGGCACGCGCGGGCCGATCATGGCCTCCACCGCCGCGCGGGGAAGCACCTGTTTGCCCTCGTGCATGCCCCAGTTGGCGAGGCAGCGGTAGTAGATCGCCATGTCCCGCGCCGTGGATTTGACCATGGCGCAGCCGCGGAACGGGGGCAGCACGCTCCAGTCGTCGTCGCAGGCAAGCGCGCCGTCCTCGCCGCGCTCGAACAGGGAGGTGATGTTGCCGCCGGCCATGGCGCGGGCGGAGGCGCAGTCGTCGTCCATCACCGTGCGCGTCATGCCCAGCGGGGCGAAGATGCGCTCCTGACAGAACTGTTCCAGCGGCATGCCCGCCGCCTGATCGGCCACGTAGGAGAGGATGGCGTAGCCCTCGTTGCAGTAGCTCATGTTTTCGCCCGGCGCGCCCACGGCGGGGTAGGGGCAGTGGGCGATGTAGTCGATGACCTGCTCGATGGTCGCCATGGCGTTGGGGGCGCTTTGGCGCATGGCGCGCGACCATTCGCTCTCCTCGCGCTGGCTGTTCATGGCGATGGACCATTCCAGCGGCTCCATGGGCGGTATGCCGCTGGTGTGTTCGGCCAGCGTGCGCAGCGTCACCGTATCGCGGGCGGCGCCGGGTACGGAAAAATCGGGGAAATAGCGGTACACGGGGTCGTCGTAGCAGACCTTGCCCTCCGTTTCCAGAATGGCGAGGGCCAGCGCGGTGATGGACTTGGACATGGAGGCAATGCCAAAGACGGTGTCCACGTCCGGCGCGATGGCGTGGGCGGCGTCGCGGAAGCCGTAGCCCCGGGCAAAGCATATGCCCTCCGGGCCTGCGGCGCAGACGGAGACGCCGGGGAACTGGTCGCGGGCGATGAGCGAGGATATGCGCGCGTCCACGGCGGCGGTGTCAAACGGCATGCAAAGACCTTCTTTCGTACAGACTGCCTCCATTGTACACGCGCGGCGGCGGGGATGCAACGCTTTTGCGTAAAAAAGCCCCGACACAGCGCCGGGTCTCAGAGCGCCGATAAAGCCCACAACCGCAAAAATCGCTCTGATAAATAAGGATCAGAAGCGATTTTTGCTTCCTGCGTCAGAAACCCTGCCGCCTGCGGTCACT
>DVGE01000190.1 GCA_018712885.1 Candidatus Pullichristensenella stercoripullorum
CGGTGACGCGCATGGTCTACTCCGAGCCGGACATCAACACGGCGGTGGTGGAGCTGTGCAAGGGGCCGAGCGCGTCAAGCCCGCTGGAAAACGTGCTGCCCGCCGGCTGCGGCGTCATCGACGTAAACGTCGAGGACGGGGTGGCGAAGATCAACTTCACCGGCGAGTTCATCGACCTGGCCGAGAACAGCGACGGCGGGCGGCTGGCGCTGAAGGCGCTGGTGCTCACCTGCACGCAGTTTGACGGCATCGAGGGCGTGGAGATCTATGTGGACGGCGAACCCTACGATCCCGGCGCGGACACGCTGGCCCTGCCCGCCTGCGCCAATGTCGCCGATGAGATCGTCGAGAGCGCTATACAGACGCAATCCTCTCTTATCTTTGAATTTGAATAAACGGAGGCTATGGAAATGAACGAAAGAGCTTCGGGCGAACTGCGAGAATTGAACATATATCCCGGCTTCACCGAGATGGCGGCGGGAAGCGCGCTGGTCTGCGCCGGCAAAACGCGCGTTTTGTGCACGGCCTCCGTACAGGAGGGCGTGCCGCCGTTTTTGCGGGACACGGGGCGCGGCTGGCTGACCGCCGAATACGCCATGCTGCCCGGTTCCACGCCCCAGCGCAAGGCGCGCGACGGCGTGAAGAAGGACGGGCGCGGCGTGGAGATCGGGCGGCTCATCGGCCGTTCGCTGCGCGCCGCCTGCGACCTGACGCGGCTGGGCGAGCGCACCATCTACATCGACTGCGACGTATTGCAGGCCGACGGCGGCACGCGCACGGCGGCGGTGACGGGCGGCTTCGTGGCGCTGTGCCTGGCGGTGCAAAAGCTGCTGGACGAGGGGCGCATCGTTGATTCCCCCGTGGTGCGGCAGGTGGCGGCGGTGTCCGTGGGCATCGTGAAGGGCGCGCCCACGCTCGACCTCGACTACGCGCTGGACAGCCGCGCCGAGGCCGACGTCAACGTGGTCATGACCCGGCAAGATGGCGAAATGGCCTACGCCGAGGTGCAGGGCACCGGCGAGGGCCGGCCCTACCGCCGCGAGGAGCTTGATGCGCTGCTCGACCTGGCGCAAGCGGGCGTGGAGCGGCTGATGGGCAAGCAACTGGAGGCGCTGGGCGAGGCCGCCGGCGTCATCGGCAGAAAGCCGGTGCTGGTGCTGGCCACGGGCAATTTCGGCAAGGTCAAGGAGCTGCGCGCCATGCTCGGCGGGCGCTTCGACGTGCGCTCCATGCGCGAGATGGGCGCGGAGATGGACGTGGAGGAGACGGGCGAGACGTTTGAGGAAAACGCCCTTATAAAAGCCGAGGCGCTGATGCGCGCGACCGGCTGCGCGGCGCTGGCAGACGATTCCGGCCTGATGGTGGACGCGCTGGGCGGGCGGCCCGGCGTCTATTCGGCGCGCTACTGCGGCGTGCATGGCGACGACGAGGCCAACAACCAGCTGCTTTTGAAAGAACTTGAAAACGTTCCTGAGCCGCGCACGGCGCGCTACGCCGCCGCCGTCGCCCTCTGCCGCCCGGGGCTCGAGCCTTTGGTGACGTATGGCACCTGCGAGGGAGAAATTTTGCGCGAGTACCGCGGCGAGGGCGGCTTTGGCTACGACCCGCTGTTTTTCTCCGACGATTTGCAGATGACGCTGGCCGAGGCCGCGCCGGAGGCGAAAAACGCCATCTCCCACCGCGCCCGCGCCGTGGAAAAGCTGCTGAAGCTTTTGGAGGGCGAAGATGCTTAAATTCATGGTGCTCTCCGACAGCCATCGCGCCGGGGACTGGCTTGCTAAGGCGGCGGAGGTCTGCGCGCGGGGCGGCTTTGACGGCGTTATCCACCTTGGCGACGTCCATTCCGACGCAAAGCGCTTTGCCGAGCTTGCGGGCGTGACGCCCCTGTGCGTGCGCGGCAACTGCGATCTCTCCCGCTGCTCCGCCCCGGCAGAGCGTGTGGAGACGCTGGGCGGCGTCCGGTTTTTCCTCACGCATGGCGACCGCTACGGGGTCAAATCTTCGCTGACGCATCTGAGCTACCGCGCGGAGGAGCTGCGATGCCAGGCGGCGCTGTTCGGGCATACGCACGACCCGTTTTGCGGCTATGTGGGCGCGGTGCTGCTTTTGAACCCCGGCGCGCTGCGCGATGGGAACTGGGCGGAATTGACTTTGAAAGACGGCAGCATCGTTCCCCGCCTGCTTTCCCTGTGAGAATTCGGAACGCTCCTGCAGGTTTAACATTTTCTATATCTTTCTGTGCAAATAGTTGCTGTTATTGCTTGACAAATATACCGAATTTTCGTATAATTCTCTTTGAAGGCGCGTCTGCGGAGGCGCGCCGCCCGCGGGGGCCGGCTTCGCGGGCAATCGAAGAAAAGGAGCTGTCATTTATGAAGAAACTCATGGCACTCGCTCTCACCCTCATCCTCGCGCTGGGCTGCCTGGGCGCCTTTGCGGAGGAGACCACCGAGATCTACTTCCTCAACTTCAAGCCGGAGATCGCCGAGGTCTACGAGGAGATCGCCGCCACCTACGAAGCGGAAACGGGCGTACACGTCAACGTCGTCACCGCCGCCGCCGGCACCTACGAGCAGACGCTGCGCTCGGAGATCGCCAAGGCCGACGCCCCCACCATTTTCCAGATCAACGGCCCCGTGGGTCTGCAGAGCTGGAAGGACTACTGCCTCGACCTTGCCGACACCGAGTTTTACAACATGCTCTCCGATAAGACCCTGGCCGTGACCGAGGGCGACGCCGTGTACGGCATCCCCTACGTGGTCGAGGGCTACGGCATCATCTACAACGACGCCATCATGGACAAGTACTTCGCCTCGGAGAACAAGTCCACCGAGTACACCTCCATGGACGAGATCAAGAGCTTCGACGCGCTCAAGGCCGTCGTCGAGGACATGACCGCCCTGAAGGACGAGCTGGGCATCCAGGGCGTGTTCGCCTCCACCTCCATGGCCGCGGGCGAACAGTGGCGCTGGCAGACCCATCTGCTCAACATGCCCATCTACTACGAGTTCCGCGACGCGGGCGGCGAGAACACCATCCTCACCGGCCTGGACGCGGCGGAGATCACCTTCTCCTACAACGAGAACTTCAAAAACCTCTTTGACCTTTACACCAACAACAGCGTCACCGCCAAGGGCCTTTTGAGCAACAAGACCACCAACGATTCCATGGCCGAGTTCGCGCTGGGCCAGTGCGCCATGGTGCAGAACGGCAACTGGGGTGCCAGCCAGATCCTCGGCGTGGAGGGCAACGTGGTCGCCAACGACGACATCAAGTTCCTGCCCCTCTACACCGGCGTCGAGGGCGAGGAAGCGCAGGGCCTGTGCATCGGCACGGAGAACTACCTGTGCGTCAACTCGCAGGTCTCCCCGGAGAAGCAGCAGGCCTCCATCGACTTCCTGGTCTGGCTGTTCAGCTCTGAGACCGGCAAGGCCTATGTGAAGAACGATCTGATGTTCCTCTCCCCGTTCAACACCTTTGAGGACGACGAGATGCCGGAGGACCCGCTCTCCCGCGAAGTGCTGCGCTGGATGGAGATGGACGGCGTGACCAGCGTGCCGTGGACGTTCGCCTGCTTCCCCTCGGAGCAGTTCAAGAACTACGTGGGCGACGCGCTGCTTGAGTATTTGCAGGGCTCCATGGACTGGGACGGCGTGGTGCAGGCCACCATCGACGCCTGGGCCTCTGAACGCGCTTTGACCGCGTAAACCGCTTGCGCAGGGGCGGAGCGCTTGCGTATCTGCGCGGCGCTCCGCCCTTGGCTGTTCTTTTCACAATCATGGCCCCTGCTTGTCGGGGCCGCCGCGCGCAAATCTACCCTGCGGCGCGGCTGTGGCGGCGAACGCCCTTTTCCGCCGCCATATCGCCCGGGTGCGGGCACTTTACCAAGAGGGGGATAGTATGCAAAGGACGCTTCGGAAGTTTTTCCCGCTGTTTGTCCTGCCGACCCTCATCGCGTTCGTCATCGTCTTTCTCATTCCGTTTCTGATGGGCATCTACCTGTCGTTCACGGAGTTTACGACGGTGACCGACTCCCAGTGGGTGGGGCTGAAAAACTACATCACCGCCTTCACCGCCAACAAGGAGTTTGTCAACGCGCTGTGGTTCACGGTGAAATTCGCGGTGGTCAGCGTGGTATCCATCAACGTGATCGGCTTTGCCATGGCCTCGCTGCTCACGCGCGGCATCCGCGGCACCAACCTGTTCCGCACGGTGCTGTTCATGCCCAACCTCATCGGCGGCATCGTGCTGGGCTGGATCTGGCAGATGATCTTCAACGGCATCCTCTACCACTATGAGATGACGCTCACCTTCAACGCCAGCTTTGGCTTCTGGGGGCTGGTCATCCTCATGAACTGGCAGATGATCGGCTACATGATGATCATCTACATCGCGGGCATACAGTCCATCCCCACGGAACTGTACGACGCGGCGGCGGTGGACGGCGCCAACGGCTGGCAGCGGCTGACGAACGTGACGCTGCCGATGTGCATGCCCTCCATCACCATCTGCACGTTTTTGACGCTGACCAATTCCTTCAAGCTCTTCGACCAGAACCTGGCGCTCACCGCCGGCGCGCCGTCGAAAAAGACGACCATGCTGGCGCTGGACATCTTCAACACCTTCTACGGGCGCGTCGGGTTTGAGGGCGTCGGTCAGGCCAAGGCGGTCGTGTTCTTTGTCCTTGTGGCCGGCATCGCCTTTGTGCAGCTGTGGCTGACGCGCAGGAAGGAGGTCAACCAATGAGCGCTTCCTCCATCACCAGGCGGCGCAGCCGCAATTCCTGGCTTTTGACCATCCTCATGACGGTCATTTGTCTTGCCTTCCTCGCACCCATCCTCATCGTTTTGATGAACTCGTTCAAGGGCAAGCTGTTCATCAGCACCGCCCCGTTCGACTTCCCCAGCAGCGAGGCGGGCACGTTCGTCGGCTGGTCGAATTACACCGAGGGCGTCCGTCTGACGGGATTTTTCCAGGCCTTTGGCTATTCGCTGTTCATCACCGTGTTCTCCGTGGGCTTCATCGTGCTTTTGACGGCGATGACGGGCTGGTTCCTCGCCCGCGTGGAGAACAAGGTGACGCGCGCCATCTACCTTTTGCTGGTGTTTTCCATGGTGGTGCCCTTCCAGATGGTGATGTTCACCATGTCGAAACTGGCCAACATACTGCATCTAGACAACCCCGTGGGCATCATCTTCGTCTACGTCGGCTTCGGGGCGGGGCTTTCCACCTTCATGTTCACCGGCTTTGCCCGCTATGTGCCGCGCGAGATCGAGGAAGCCGCCTGCATCGACGGCTGCGGCCCGGTGCGCACGTTCTTTTCCGTGGTCTTCCCCGTACTCAAGCCCACGGCTATCACCGTGGCGATCTTGAACGCCATGTGGATCTGGAACGACTACCTGCTGCCCTACCTGCTGCTCGGCTCCACCTACAAGACCATCCCCATCGCCGTGCAGTACTTAAAGGGCGGCTACGGCTCCGTAGACATGGGCGCGATGATGGCCGTGCTGGTGCTCTCCATCGTTCCCATCATCATCTTCTACCTCGCCTGCCAGAAGTACATCATCCGGGGCGTTATCGCCGGCGCGGTGAAGGGGTAGGCTTATTTTGCAACAGGCTCCCCGCCACGAAAATTGTGGCGGGGAGCCTGTTTTGAAGGTTTACGCTTCCAGCACGGCTTCCAGCGCCGCGTCTTTGCCGGAAACGTAGTCGGTCAGCGTGCGCTCCACTTCGATGTCCGGCATCAGGGAGCCGTCGGGTCCGCCGGGGAGCATTGCAAAGTACTTTGTGGAGTAGTAGACCGTCAGCGGCAGGTGTTCAAGGTCGAACGTTTTTATCTCGCCGTAGTGGTTGGCGCTGCCGCCGGTGGGCGTGCCCACGAGCGTGGCGCCGGCGCGCGTTTTCAATTGCGCGGCGTTCATCACCGCCGAGGAGAAGGTGTTTTCGCCGATGAGCGCGTAGACGGCGAGGCCGGTCTTGTCCCGCAGGTCGGC
>DVGE01000191.1 GCA_018712885.1 Candidatus Pullichristensenella stercoripullorum
CGCGGATGTGGCGCTTCCAGGAGGGGTGGGTGCGGAAGTGCGGGCAATCGAGTATGGCGTTCAGGCAGACGATGCGGATGTGGTAGGTGCGCGCCTTGGCCGCCTCCAGCGATTCGGGGTAGGACTTGCGCGCCACGCGCACGATCTCCTCGTGGGCGGCCACGCGGTCGTCCACCATGGTGTCGCCGCGGGTGCGCATGATGCTGCCGGGGCGGTGGCGGTAGAAGTAGAGGTAGTCGCCCAGCACCAGCGCCATTTCCGCGCGCGAGGCCAGCGTGGGCATGACGAAGGCGTCCTCGCACTTCATGCCCACGGGGAAGCGCAGCCCTTTGAAGAGGCGGGCGGAGACCATTTTGTCGATCATCATCTCCGTCATGCCCTGCGAGCGCTCGGCCAGCGCGTGGAACACCGCCTTGTTGCCGACGATGCGCCGGGGCGTGTGCGCCTGCGGCGGGGCGGCGCCGTCGTCGTCGAACACGTCGCGCAGGCGGTAGATGATAAAGTCCGCCCGCGTCTCCTCCGCGGCCCTGGCGAGTATCTCGCAGGCGTCGGGGCGCAGGTAATCGTCGCTGTCGAGGAACAGATAATAGTCGCCCGCGGCGGCGTCCATGGCGACGTTGCGGGCGTCGGAAAGGCCGCCGTTGACCTTGTGGATGACGCGCACGTTTGCGCGCCCGGCGGCAAATTCGTCGCACAGCGCGCCGCAGCGGTCGGGCGAGCCATCGTCCACCAGAAAGACTTCCAGATCGTCAAACACCGTCTGTTCGGCGATGGAGCGCAGGCAGCGCGGCAGGTATTCCTCCACCTTGTAGACCGGAACGATGATACTGATCTTTATCTGCATGTTGCCATGTCTCCCTAGTGTTCGTATGTGAGCAGGCCGCGGTTCTTCCGGCAGCGGGCGCGCACATAGGCGGCCACAAGATCCGGGCAGAGCAGCGCGGCCAGCGCGTAGGCGCGGCGGGCGAAGCGCACCTGCGGGCAGCGCTGGAACAAAAGCGGGCCCAGCCGCTTGCGCAACAGGCGGTACTGGAACTTCCAGCAGGGGTGTTTGCGGAAGTGGTCGCACTCGAAGATGGCGTCCAGCGAGCGCAGCTGGATGATGTTGTAGCGCCCCCAGGCGAGGTCGAGATACTGGGGGTATTTTTCCTTCGCCAGCTCCACCAGCGGGGCGGTGGCCTCCAGCCACTGATTGAGGCGGCTGTCGCGCACGTGGGTGATGCTCATCGCCCGCATGCGGTAGTAGTAGAGCACGTCCGGCAGCATCAACAGTTTCTGCGCGCGGGAGATGACCGCGGGCAGCAGGTAGGCGTCCTCGTAGATGCGGCCCACGGGGTAGCGCAGGCCGTCGTAGAGGGCGCGGCGGTAGAGCTTGTCCCAGCAGAAGTACTTGAAGCGCTTGTCAAACAGGGCGGTGAAGGCCTTGTCGCTGCCGTCGAAGAGCGTTTCCTCGCCGCCGACCACCTTCATCACCGCCTCGTCGCCCCAGACGCTGGCAAAGCCGAAGCAGACCACGTCCGCGCCGGTGCGCATGGCGGCGCCGTATGCGCGGGCGAAGCACTCCGGCTCGATGAAATCGTCGCTGTCCACAAAGCCGATGAACTCGCCCGTGGCCGCGTCCAGCCCGGCGTTGCGCGCCGAGGAGACGCCGCCGTTTTGCTTGTGGATGACGCGCACGTTCGCGTGCGCCTTCGCGTATTCGTCGCAGATGCGGCCGCTCTGGTCGGTGGAACCGTCGTCCACCAGCAGAAGTTCGATGTCTTCCAGCGTCTGCGCGGAAAGCGAGTCCAGGCAGCGTTTGAGGTAGGCTTCGACATTGTAGACCGTGACGATGACGCTCACCTTTGGCATGCGCGTTTCCTCCCTCCTGTGTGCAGTATACCAGAACAGGGCCGGAAAGTAAATGTTTTTGACCGTCAAATCAGGAAAAATAGGCGCTTCCTGATAAATCGCTAACGTTTTCTCTTGACAAAGCGCGACAATTTTTTTATAATTATGTTCAACAGCATGGAAACATGCGGAAAAGACAGGAGGAGAGTATCTCATGAAGAAAGTCCTTGTTCTGGTCCTTGCCCTGGCTCTGTTGTGTTCCAGCGCGCTGGCCGCCGAGATCGGCTTTTTGCCGCCGGCCATGACCAGCCCCTTCTACGCCAGCTGCATCGAGGGCGCGACCCCCGTCGCTGAGGCCAACGGCTATGACCTTCTGGTCATGTCCCCGCCGACTGAAGACGACTACGCCACCCAGATGTCCATGATGGAGGACATGATCACCCGCGGCGTGGCCGGCATCGCCGTTTGCGGCATCAACCTCGACGCGCTGATCCCCGGCATCCAGAAGGCCAATGAAGCCGGCATCCCGGTGGTCATGTTCAACACCATCACCGAGCTGGAAGGCGCGGAAGTGTACGCCTACTCCGGCTACAACCAGTACGGCGGCGGCGCCAAGATCGCCGACTGGGTCAACGAGCAGACCGGCGGCGAAGCCAAGGTCGCCATCATCGAGGGCCTGCCCTCTGACTTCACCACCCAGCGCATGGGCGGCTTTGTGGACCGCGCCGCCGAGGCCTATCCGGGCATCGAAGTGGTCGCCACCCAGCCGGGCGACTGGGTCCGTGAGACCGGCATGAACGCCGCCATGGACATGCTCCAGGCCCATCCCGAGATCAACGTCATCTACGGCCTGTCTGACGAAATGGCGCTGGGCGCCGTGCAGGCCTGCAAGCAGCTCGGCCGCGACGACATCATCGTGGTCGGCTTGGACGGCAACCCCAACGCCCTTGAGAGCGTGAAGGCCGGCGAGCTGGACGCCACGCTGGACTGCGGCCCGGTCGCCATCGGCGCCAACGCCGTGCAGGCCATCATCGACGCCATCAACGGCGTGGAGCGCGAGGAGAAGGTCATCGAGGCGGAGACCACCGTCGTGGACATCACGCTGGTCGATCAGTTCCTGCCCGAGGCGTAAGCAACAGCACACCCGCCTGACTGCGGGAAACGCGGAAGGCCCGGCGAAGCGCATCCTTCGCGCGGGCTTTCCCGCCTGTTGTGCGGCGGCGCGGCATGTGTCGCCGCACAACGCATACAAAGCGCGGGCTCTTCCCGCGCGTGGAAGGGAGGAAACGCCGTGGCAGAATTTCTGGAAATGCGCGAGATCGTCAAGCGCTTCCCCGGCGTGCTGGCGCTCGACCATGTGAGCCTGTCCGTGCGCAAGGGCGAGGTCCACGCCCTCTTGGGCGAGAACGGCGCGGGCAAATCGACGCTGATGAAGGTGCTATCCGGCGCGTACAGCAAGGATGAGGGCGAAATACTCATCGACGGCAAGGAAGTGGACATCCGCTCCTCGGCCGACGCGCAGAAACTGGGCATCTCCATCATCTATCAGGAACTGAACCTCACCGAGCAGCTCACCGTGGCGGAAAACATCTTCATGGGCCGTCCGATCATGAAAAATCCCTTCATGGTGGACTGGGGCGCCATGTTCCGCGAAGCGCAGAAGCTGCTGGACGATCTGGGCGTGGAGATCAACGCCCATTCCCTCATCCGCGACCTTGGCGTGGCCCACAAACAGATGGTGGAAGTGGCCAAGGCGCTGTCGCTCAACGCGCGCATACTCGTCATGGACGAGCCGACCGCGCCGCTGACCAACCGTGAGATCGACACGCTGTTCGGCATCATCCGCATGCTCAAGGAACGCGGCGTGGCCATCATATACATCTCCCACCGCCTGGAAGAGGTCAAGGAAGTCTGCGACCGCGCCACCATCATGCGCGACGGCAAGAACATCACCGCCGTGAACGTGGCGGACGTGACCATCGACGAGATCATCCGCTACATGGTGGGCCGCGAACTGAAGGAGAAGTTCCCCAAGATCCACGTGCCGCTGGGCGAGGAGCTTCTGCGCGTGGAGCACCTGAACGCCGGCAAGCAGGTGAAGGACATTTCCTTTGCCGTGCGCGCGGGCGAGATCCTCGGCATCGCCGGGCTGGTTGGCGCAGGCCGCACGGAAACGGCGCGGGCCATCTTCGGCATGGACAGGAAGGATTCCGGCGAGATCTATCTGGCCGGCAAGCGCGTGGACATCCGCCGCCCGCTGGACGCCATCAAAGCCGGTTTCGGCTTCGCCACCGAGGACCGCAAGGACGAGGGACTGGTGCTGACCATGAACGTGGGCCACAACATCACGCTGGCCACGCTCTCGGACTTTTCCCGCCTCGGCAAGCTCGACCTGAAACAGGAGCGCGACACGGTGCTGGATTACATCAAGCGCCTCAACATCAAGACGCCTTCGCATCTGCAATTGGCGCGCAACCTTTCCGGCGGCAACCAGCAGAAGGTGGTGCTGGCCAAGTGGCTGCTCAGCCGCTCGAAGGTCATCATCTTTGACGAGCCGACGCGCGGCATCGACGTGGGCGCGAAGATCGAGGTCTACAACATCATCAACGAGCTGATCCGTCAGGGCGCGGCGGTGGTGATGATCTCCTCGGAGCTGCCGGAGATCCTCGGCATGAGCGACCGCGTGGCCGTCATGCACCAGGGCGCCATCACCGGCACTTTCGACAACGACGGCACGCTCACCCAGGAAAAGATACTCTACTACGCCACCGGTGGCGACCTGCATACGGCATAAGGGGGACCGCGAGATGAAAAAGAACATGAAGATCCTGTTGATCGTCTGCCTGGTGCTGGGCGTGGCGCTGATGGCCCTGTGGGGCTATGTGCAGGCAAACGCCGGCGCCATCGCCGACATCAGCGCGCGCGTGGACGCCTACAAACAGGCGCAGGCGCAGGTGGAAATGGCCCGCGTGCTGGGGCAGGAGCCCGACCCGGCGCTGCTGGAGGAAGTGGAAGAAGTCGAGCTGAGCGGCTCGGAAAACCTGCTCCTCTCCCTCAACGGCTATAAGAGCGCCTTCCTCGTGGTGGGCATCGACCTGCTGCTCATCGGCGTTCTCGGCTTTGTCTATCCCGCCATCAAGAAGAGCCGCGGC
>DVGE01000015.1 GCA_018712885.1 Candidatus Pullichristensenella stercoripullorum
ATGCTGGAACTGTTCGACGTGCCCTACACCTCGGCGGGCGTGATGGGTTCCGCCGTGGGCATGGACAAGATCACCATGAAGCTGCTGTTCAAGGGCTGCGGCTTCCCCGTGATCGAGGGCGTGTGGTTCGACCGCGGCCGCTGGAGCCGCGAGCGCGACGGCGTCATGGACGAGTGCGAGGACAAACTGGGCTTCCCGCTCATCGTCAAGCCCGCCAACCTCGGCTCCTCCATCGGCATCAACATCGCTCACGACCGCAACCAGCTCGAAGACGCCATCGAGACCGCCGCCGCATACGACCACCGCATCCTCGTGGAAAAGGCGGTATCGCCGCTGCGCGAGGTCAACTGCTCTGTGCTGGGCTATGGCGATCATGTGGAAACTTCAGAACTGGAAATGCCGGTGACGCAGGAGGAGTTCCTCACGTTCCCGGGAAAGTACTTGCGCAACGCCAAGGGCGCAGGCGGCATGGCCTCGCAGGTGCGCCTTATCCCCGCGCCCATCAGCGAGCAGGCCGCCCAGACCGTGCGCGACCTCGCCGTGCGCGCCTTCCGCGCCATGGACTTGAAGGGCGTGGTGCGCATCGACTTCATCTTGGACGAAAACGAAAATGTCTTCATCAACGAGGCCAACACCATTCCCGGCTCTCTGGCCTTCTACCTCTGGGAGCCGAAGGGCGTTTCCTTCTCCGCGCTGCTGGACGGCATGGTGGAGTGCGCGTTCAGCGCCTGGGCCGACCGCAAGGCCTCCGTCTTCTCCCACGATTCCACGCTGCTTGCCAACATCGTCCACGGCAGCAAGGGCGCGAAGGGCAAGCTGAGCCGCTAGGAGGCCGCCATGACAAGGCTTTGGGTGCGACTCATCAAAAAGCACCGCATCGAGCGCCAAATGACGGTGGAATGCACCTTCGATGGCGCGCACGAGGCGCTGGACGAGGCCTGCCACGCGCTGGACGTGCCGCGGCCCATCTGGCTGCCCAAGAACGAGCGGGAATTTGCCTCCTTCCGCATGACCGCGTTCACGCAGGATCACTTCGTGGAGGAGATACACTTCGAGCGCATGGAGATCGAGTTCATCGACGACGTGCGCCGCAAGAGCAGGGACCCGCGCAACGATTTTGGCTTTTGATCCGCAAGGCAACGGGCGTTTCTCCATGGGCAGAACGCGCGTTGCCTTTTCCAAATGGCTTTCCGAGGGGAGGGGACGCCTGTGAAAGGGAAAAAGAAGCCCGGCATGGATGTGCCGCTGTTTATGAAGATACGCATCAGCCTCAGCCTTGTCCTGACGCTGGGCGTGGCCTATATCGCCCTTGCCTGTGAAGAAGGCGGAGAGCGCTGGAAACTCCTTCCTGATCCGCAAAGCCCCATATGGGTGGGAACGCTCATGGCGCTGATCGTCGCCGGTCTGGGCCTGCTCGTGTGGGAGAGGGCGCTGAACGCGTGCTTCGCCGCCGTCGCGGTGCTGACGCTGGGTATCTTCTACATCGCCTTTGCGCTGGACGGCGGTTTCGGCCTTCCAGCGCTGCCCCGCGGGGAGGATAGCCGCCTCTGGGAGGGCGCGATGTGCGCCCTGATGATCGCCTGCATCGCCCTGCTCGTCTGGCAAAAGAAGGAAACGCCGCGCGCTTTGGGCCCGCTCCCGCCAAACACCTATATCGTCACCAGCCGCGCCGCGCCCGTCCGCCCCGGCCCGGGCAGGGAGTTCAAATGCGGCGACCTCTACGCTCTGCGCGGCGACCTTCTCAGCGGCGTGCGCACCGCCGGCTGGCGTCCCGTCCTTCTGGAGGGCGAAGTCCTCTGGATCAGCGGGAAGGACTGTCGCAAGATCGAGGCGGCGCCCTCAAGAACAGTGCAGGTGACAGTCGAGGGCGCGCAGCTCTACAAAGGCCCAGGCAGGGACTTCGCATCCGCGGCGACCGTTCCGCGCGACACCAAGCTGGAAGCCCCGAACGCCGCCGGCTGGCGTCCCGTCCTCATAGATGGAGCGATCTACTGGGTCAGTAAAGATGCGACGCGACGGTACGATGGCGGCAAAGAATAAAGGCCATTGATGGGCACGCGCCTTCACAAAGGCAAGAAAAAACCGCCCGAGAATCAGGCGGTTTGTTGGTGGGGTTAGGAGGGCTCGAACCTCTGACCTTTACGATGTCAACGTAACGCTCTAACCAACTGAGCTATAACCCCACGCGACGAATGATATTATACCACGACCATGGGGGAGAAGTCAATAGTTTTTTCTTGGAACCGGCAAAAAAGTGCGTAAAACTTCTGCGACCGGGGGGAGCGAGGCCGGCATCCGCCGCGTCGTTTCCCTTCCCTGGTATTTGTGCTATAATATAGCCGTCAAGGCGGGAAGGGGGAAGGGCGCATGAAACTCTGGACGATGCAGACCCGCGATGTATGGGAGAGCCTGCAACGCGCGGGCGTCTTTCGCTGCGATACGGCGCTGTGCTGGATGACGGCACATTTTCCCCACTCCTATGCCTGGCTGGCGCGCGAGATGACAAAAAGGGTCGGCCCGCCCCCGCAGGGCGTGGTCTACCCCGTCTGGGCGTGGTACATGCAGAATGGCAGGCACAAAAAACCCGACCTGCGCAGCGAGCGGTGGGGCTATGGCCCCGGAGACGAGGACTACTGCTGTATCGAACTGGAGATCGCGCCGGAGCGCGTATTGCTTTCTGACTTCGACGAATGGCACATCGTCCTTTGCAACGGCCTCATTTCGGACACGGAGGAAGAGGACGTCGCGCAGGAAGCGCTCTACGAGTCGCTCTCAGACGAAGAAAAGATCGCCTACAAGGAAAAGAACTGGGAGCGCGTCTTCGACATCTCCCCACTCAACAACAACGGGACGACGCGCGGCGAATGGGTGCAGGCGACGTTCTGGGAACTCAGGCGCGAGGATGTCCGCGCCGTGCGCTTTTTTCGCACGGGCAAGTACAAGCGCCCTCCCGAAGCGCGATGAGGGGCGTTTCGA
Organism: Candidatus Pullichristensenella stercoripullorum; assembly: GCA_018712885.1. Classification (GTDB taxonomy): domain Bacteria; phylum Bacillota; class Clostridia; order Christensenellales; family Aristaeellaceae; genus Pullichristensenella; species Pullichristensenella stercoripullorum. Next base: position 2,977 of record DVGE01000015.1, read on the forward strand.
CGGAACGGAAAAGCCGCCTCCTCTCTTGTCAGAGGAAGCGGCTTTTGCCGTCGGCACGGCGCTCAACCCGCCAGCAGCACGCGCACGTCGCTGATGCAGGTGTAGGCGTTGCTGGCGCCGCCGTAGACGGAGCTGATCTCGATGGAGAGATAATCCGTCACCACGGGATAGGAAAAGAGCACCACCTGCTCGCCGCGCGCGTCGTCCAGCGTCACGGTGCAGTCGCTCTCTCCGGCCACGCTCACGCGGATATCCGCGGGGCGGCCGTTGGCGTTGTAGGTGTCGGCGGAGCGCTGGTAGCCGGCGCGGATGGCGAAGCCCGCCACCTTCTGCTCGCTGAAGAACAGGGACAGCCATTCGCCCTCGCCCGCGCCGCCCGCGCCTTCCGCCCAGGCGGTGGATGGGTCTGCATCGTTGGCGTTGGCGGCGGCGTAGTAGCCGTACTGGTCGACCTGCTCGCTGGAAGCGTAGGCTTCGATGGAGGCGGTATCCAGCCGCGCGTAGCCGGGGTCGCCGGCAAGGCGCATGGAGAAGGGCGCGGGCTCTGTGGAGAGGTAGTCGGCGTGCACATAGCCGCGCATGCCGGCGTATTCCACGCGATAAAAATCCCCCTCGCCGCCATAGGCGAGCACCTGAGCGCCCAGCGGGACGTGCGCAAGCGACTGCGAGGCCGTGTCCGGCGCGGCGCGCAGGTTCACGTATTCGCTGCAGTTGACGACGTACATGGTCGTGGCGCTGGACGACGCCTCCCAGCCCGCGTCCTGCGCGGGCGCGTCGTTTCGGGTCCCTTCATCCGCAGGGACGGCGGGCGCGCTGTCCGCGTCCCATTCCCCGGCATATGCCGAAGGCGCCTCTTCCCAGCTGTCGCCAAAGCTCCAACCTTCCGCCGCCGCGGGCAGACACAGAAGCAGCGCGGCGGCCAACAGGAGCGTCAGACGCTTCATGGGCGTCCCCCCTTTCGTAAGTTCGTACTTCTTAGACGCGGGCGTGGGGGAGAAGGTTCAATCCCCGCCGAACACGCTTTCCGCCGCCCGCACGGTGGCCATGGCGTCGCGGGCATAGAAGTCCGCGCCGATGCGCATGGCGTAATCCTCGGTGAGCACCGCGCCGCCGACGACGATCTTCACGTTTGCCTTCTCCCGCAGCAGGCGGATGGTCTTTTCCATGCTCTCCACCGTGGTGGTCATCAGGGCGCTCAGGCCCACCAGCGGCGCGCCGCTTTGCAGAACGGCTTCCAGCACGGCCTGGGGCGGCACGTCCTTGCCCAGGTCCACGACTGTGTAGCCGTAGTTTTCCAGGAGGGCGCGGGCGATGTTCTTGCCGATGTCGTGTATGTCGCCCTGCACGGTGGCCACCACGACCGTGCCCTTGCCCGCCTGCCCGCCCGCAGCGGCGATGCGGCCGCGCACGGCCTCGAACGCCGCGCCCGCGGCCTCGGCGCTCATCAGAAGCTGCGGCAAAAACACCGTCTTTTTTTCAAAGCCCTCGCCGACCTCGTTGAGCGCGGGCACCAGTTCAGCCTCGACGATGTCCATCGGCGCGCGCGCCTTCAGAAGTTCCTCAGCGGCAACGCGCGCTTCCTTGCGCAGCCCGCGCAGCACCGCCTCGCGCAGCGTCAGCGCCGTCGCGGGCTTTGTGGGCGCGGCTTCGGCCTCGGCAAAGCGGGCGATGTAGGCGCTGCAATCCGCGTCGTAGCCAAAGAGCACGCGGTGACAGGCGGCGGCGTCCATCAGCCCCGCATCGAGGGGGTTGACGATGCCGGCGCTCAGCCCGCGCGAGAGCGCCTCGGCAAAAAAGGCCGCGTTGAGCCGCGCTCGGGCAGGCAGGCCGAAGGAGACGTTGGAAACGCCCAAGGACGTGCGCAGCCCGCGCCGGGAAAGCACGGAGAGCGCCTCCAGCGTCGCCAGCGCCCCGCCGCCGGTGGAGACGGACATGGCCAGCGGGTCGAAGATGAGCCGTTCCGGGCCGATGCCGTATGTTTCCGCCTCGGCGAGTATCTTTTCGGCCACGGCCACGCGCCCGGCGGCGCTGTCCGGGATGCCGTCGTCATCCAGCGTCAGGGCGATGAGCACAGCGCCGTACTTCTGCGCCACGGGGAATACCGCGTCCATGGAGGCGCGCTTGCCGCTCACGGAGTTGATCAGCGGCCGCCCGTTGTAGAGCCGCGCCGCGCGCGCCATGGCCTCGGGGTCGGCGGAGTCGATCTGCAAAGGCAGCGGCAGGACGGCCTGCAATTCCGCCACCGCGCGGGGCAGCATGGCCTTTTCGTCGATGTCCGGCAGGCCCACGTTCACGTCCAAGACGTCCGCGCCGGCGTCCATTTGCTTCGCGCCCTCGCGCAGCACATAGCCCATGTCGTTTTCCCGCAGGGCGCGCTTGAGGTTCGGCTTGCCGGTGGGGTTGATGCGCTCGCCGATGAGCACCGGCGCGCCGCCGAATTCCACCGCCCGCGCGTAGGAGCAGATCACCGTGCGCCCCGTCGCCTTTGCCGGCGGGGGAACGACGCCATCCACCGCTTTTTTCAGCGCCGCAATGTGCGCGGGGGTCGTGCCGCAGCAGCCGCCCAGCAGCGCCGCGCCGCCCTCGGCCAATTTGCGCGCGGCGGCGGCAAAGTCCTCCGGCGAGACGCGGAACTGCGTCTGCCCATCCACCACCACGGGAAGCCCGGCGTTGGGGTTGAAGGCGAGCGGCACGCCCGCCGCCGCGCGCAATTCCGGCAAAAGCGCCAGCATCTGCTCCGGCCCCAGCCCGCAGTTGAAGCCCACCGCCTCCGCGCCCAGCGATTCGGCCACCGTCACGGCGCTCAGCACGTCCGTGCCGGTGAGCATGCGCCCGCCCTCGTCGAAGGTCATCATCGCCACGATGGGCAGGGCGCTGACCTCGCGCGCCGCCAAGAGCGCCGCCTTCAACTCGTATACGTCCGTGAACGTCTCAAAGAGCAAAAGGTCGGCCTCCCGCGAAGATTCGATCACCTCGCGGAACAATTTCACGGCCTCTTCGAACTCCAGGTCGCCCACGGGCTTGAGCAGCCGCCCCAGGGGGCCGATGTCGGCGGCCACATAGGCCTCGCGTCCGCTCGCGTCCACGGCTTCACGGGCGATGCGGATGCCCGCACGCACTACCTTGGCCGTCTCATCGCCGAACTTCAGGCGGCTGACGCCGAACGTATTGGCCTGGATGACGTCCGCGCCGGCGGCGGCGTACTCGGCATGGATGGAGCGCACCACCTCCGGCGCGCGCAGGTTCATGCTGCCGGGCAGCTCGCCCAGCCTAAGGCCGCGGGATTGCAGCATCGTGCCCATGGCGCCGTCCATCAAAAGCAGCTCCCGGCCCAGCTGGTCGCGGAAATTCTTCATAGGGTCCTCCTCCTGTTGGGGCAGTCGGTCTTTGCGCAGGCGGCGCAGCCGCCCTCGCGCGCGCCGGGCACGTCCGACAGGCCGGCGATGGCGGTGACGGACTTTTCCGGCAGCATCATATGCGTTTGCGTCAGCGAAAGGCCCAGCCGCTTTTCCAGCTCCAGCAGATCAAACATCGCCCGCTGGTGCGATATATCCAGGTCGCCATAGCCGGGACTGAAGCGGGGGCGGAGGTACAGCCCCGGCGCTTCCCGGCGCAGGCCGTCCTCCATGCCGCCCAAGTATTCCTCCAGATAGGCGGCGCACCCCGCCTGCCACACGGCGGCGCGGGGCAGGTCGAGCGCGGAAAAGCGGCGCAGACGGCGGTCGGCCTCCGCGCCCAATGTGGCGGCAAGGAAGAACGCCTCCCTGCAGCCGCAGAGGTTTTTGGCAAGGGTGCTGCTTTCAAACGCATGCCCGCCGGCCTCCACGCGCCCCTCCGACACGGCGATGGGCAGCCGCCGGTGCAAGCCGCGCGGCCGCACTTCCTGCCGCAACTCCGCCTCCACAGAGGCGATCAGCGCCATCAGGCGCTCGTCCGCTTTGGCGTTGCCCAGATAGCGCAGCGTTTCGCGCTCAAAGGCCGTCACCGGAAAATCTCCGAAAGGTTGCCGATGATGCGTCCCGCGATGTCCGGCTGGTTCATCGTATAAATATGCACATGGCTGACGCCGTTGGCGATGAGGTCGATGATCTGTTCGGTGGCGTAGGCGATGCCGGCCTGCTTCATGGCGGCTGGATCGTCGCCAAAGCGGTCGACGATGGCGCGAAAGCGCGGCGGCAGGTTGGCCCCCGAGAGGGCGAACGTGCGCTTGACCTGCCGGACGTTGGTGATCGGCATGATGCCCGCCACCACCGGCACATTGATGCCGTGCTTGAGCAGGCGGAAGAGGAAGTTGTAGAGTATGTTGTTGTCAAAAAACATCTGCGTGGTCAAAAACGCGCAGCCGCTGTCCACCTTTTTGCGGATGCCATCGAGGTCGGCCTGCTTGTTGGGCGATTCCGGGTGCCCCTCGGGGTAGCAGGCGCCGCCCACGCAAAAGCCGCCGAAGCGGTCGATCTCCTCGATCAGGTCGCTGGCGTGGGCAAAGTCCGCGCAGGCGGGAGAGCCGTCGGCGGGCAGATCGCCGCGCAGGGCGAGTATGTTTTCCACGCCCGCCTCGCGCAAAAGCGTCAGCGTGCGGTGGATCTGCGCGCGCGGCGTGGAGACGCAGGTGACGTGCGCAAGCGCGGTCACGCCGTTGTCCTTCTGTACGCAGCGGGCGATCTCCACGGTGTGGTCGCCGGTCGAGCCGCCCGCGCCGCAGGTGACGCTGATGAACGAGGGCTTCAGCCGCGCGATCTCCGCCACAATGCGCTCGGTATCGCGCAGGGGCTTGCCCAACTTGGGCGGAAAGAGTTCGCAGGAAACGGTGACGTGGTCGCTGTTGATGATGTCGAGAACGCGCATGGCGGTGACCTCCAAAGTAAACTCACCTTATTGTATAATATTCCGCGGCAAAAAACAAGCGCCGCCTTGAACGGCGGGCCAAAATCTGCTACAATTTACAGGAAAGGCAGGGGAATGTCCGTGGAAACGATCACCAGCGTAAAAAACCCGCTCGTCGCCTCGCTGCGCGCGCTCAAAACCGCCAAGGCGCGCAGGGAGACGGGATCGTTCCTCGTCGAGGGCGAGACGATGCTCAACGAGGCGCTTTCCTCCGGCCTCGTCCCCCGCGCGCTGCTCACGGAGGCGGAAACGCCCCTTGCCGCGCGCTTTCCAGAAGCGCGGCTGGTGCCGCGCGGCGTGCTCGAGGCCGTCTGCGATACCAAGACGCCGCAGGGCATGTGCGCCGCCTTTGAACTGCCCCCGCCCCGCGCCCTGTCAGACGCGCCGCAAACGCTGGTGGCGCTCGACGGCGTGCAGGACCCCGGCAACGTGGGCACCATCTGGCGCACGGCGGACGCGGCGGGCTTTGGCGGCCTGCTGCTGGGCGCGAACTGCGCCGACCCGTACAGCCCCAAGGTGCAGCGCGCGGCCATGGGCTCAGGCTTCCGTCTGCCGGCCATTCCTGCAGACCCGCTCTGCGAGGCGCTCGCGGCGCTGCGCGGCCGCGGCTGGACGGTGCTCGCCTCGGCGCTCGACGGCGCGGACTTTTACCAAAGACCCGAAGTGGGGGAGCGCTTCATACTCGTCATCGGCAGCGAAGCGCACGGCATCTCGGAAAATGTGCGCGCGCAGGCCGACGCGCTGGTCAAGCTCCCCATGCGCGGCCGCGCCGAATCGCTCAACGCGGCGGTGGCGGCGGGCATCATGATGTACGAGATGATGCGCGAACGGTAAAAGAGGGCGGCCACGCAATGGATGCAGCGTGGCCGCGATCTGCGCGCCGTCATTTCTCCAGCAGCGCCTTGAGTTCCTCCGGCAGGGGCGACTCCCAGGCCATGCGCTTGCCATCCCAGCAAAGCGCCAGATACGCCGAATGTAGCGCAAAGCGCCCCGGCAGCGCCGCGTCCTCCCGTCCGTAGAGAAAATCGCCGACTACGGGATGGCCGATGTGCGCCATGTGTACGCGGATCTGATGCGTGCGCCCCGTTTCCAGCCGCAAGCGCAAAAGCGTGCGGCCGTTGCCGCGCTCCATGGCGCGGGCGTGCGTCACCGAAGGCTTGCCGCGCGCCAGATCGACCACGCGGCGCACGCTTGCCGCGTCCGCCTTGGCGATGGGCGCGTCCACGGTAAACTCGCCGGTGACGATGCCCTCCACCACGGCCAGATATTCCCGGCAAAACCCGCCCGTGTGCAACTCCTTTTGCAAAAGCTGACAGGCGTGGGCGTGTTTGGCGGCGCACAGCAGCCCGCTGGTGCCCTTGTCCAGCCGGTTGAGGGGGCGAAAGACGAAAGGCTCGCC
>DVGE01000192.1 GCA_018712885.1 Candidatus Pullichristensenella stercoripullorum
CGCCCTCGACGGCAAGCCCATTTCCGCGGAGGACCGCGAGGCGCTTTTGCAGATTTTCAACCGCGGCGGCTTCAGCCGCGGCTACCTGCGCGATATGAACGACGCGGAACTGATGTGCCCCGAGCGGCCCAACCACATGGGCGCGCTGGTGGGGACGGGCGGCGTTTTGCGGCGCGATGTGGACGCGGAGGATGCGCTGGCGGAGCGCCGGGGCGATGCAGAGCGGCCGGTAAAGCTGCAGGGGCGCGCCGGTGCGCGCGTCTCCGTGCGCGGCGATATTTACCGCCTCGTGGACGCGGCGCAGATGCGCGCGGCGCGGGAAAGCTACGCCCATGAGCGCCGCCTGACGCATTTGACGGCGAAATTGACGCTGCGCGTGGGCAAACCGATGCGCCTGCGCGTCTCGGACGGTGAACGTGTGTTTGAAGCCGTCGGCGAAGAAACGCAGGCGGCGCGGAACAAACCGCTGGACGCTTCCCGCGTGCGCGAACAGCTGCAAAAGACCGGCGGCACGCCCTATGCGTTCACCGGCATCGACCTTGACGCGGACGAAACGGCCTTTGCCGCCGCCTCGCAGCTCAACGCCCTGCGCCGCGCGGCGCTGGAGGGGCTGACGGCGGCGCGCGTTTCCGCCTTCGCGCCGGAAAAGGCCGTATATGCGGCAAAACCCCTGCCCGCGCCGCGCCCGGAGGCGGCGAAGACGCGCCTCATCGCCCGTTCCGACCGGCCGGAAATTTTGCTGGCGGCGCGGGAAGCGGGCGCGGACGAACTGGCGCTCGACCCCCGCGACTGGCGGCGGGAGGCTTTGGACGCCTGCCTTGCCGCGCTGGACGGGGAGCGCTTCGCCCTCGTCCTGCCCGCCGTGGCCAACGCGGATGTGCTGGAGGGCGTATGCGCATGGGCGTGGGCGCACAGGGAGCGTCTCACGGCGGTCTATGCCGCCAACGTCGCCCATCTGGGTATGGACTGGGGCGTGGAGATGCGCGGGGACTTTGCCCTCAACCTCTTCAATTCCCGCGCCGTGAACGAGACGGGGCTCGCGCGCTACATGCCCTCGCTGGAACTGACGGCGCGGCAGATGGAGGACATGCCCGGGGAAAAGGAGCTGCTCATCTGGGGCCGCGCGCCGCTGATGCGCCTGCGCCACTGTCCGCTGCGCGCGGCGCAAAAACTGCCTGGCCCGCACGACGCCTGCCGCCGCTGCGACCGCGCCAGAGAACCCATCGACGGCATGGCGCTCATCGACCGGCGCGGCGCGGCCTTTCCGCTGCGGCGCGTGGCCGCGGACGGGGGCTGCGTGGTGGAGGCGCTCAACAGCGTGCCGCACTGGCTGCTGCCCAAGTCCGAACGCCTCTGCGCCTGCTCGGGCTGGGTGCTGCTCCTGCGCGCGGGCGAGCCGGCCAAGGAGATCGTCGCCGCCTGCCGCGCCGCCCTCGACGGCGGGGAGGCGGACCTTGCGCCCTTTGCCGGCATGCAGACGACCACCGGGCATTTTTTCCGCGGCGTGGAGTGACGCGGCGGGGCAAAATAAACAGCCGGACGACCTCCGGGGAGTGAAAGCGATGCAAGAAAGAGACCTGCGCGTACTGGAATATCCGAAAATACTCGAACGGCTGGCATCCATGGCCATGACTGAGCCGGGCAAGGCCGCGGCGCGGGCGCTGCGCCCCTCGGGCGACATAAATGAAGTGCGCCGCCTGCAACAGGAAACGGAAGAAGCGCTCTCCGCCTACGCCTACCACGGCGGCTCGCCGATGGCCTATTTCAGCGACGTATCCGAATACCTGCAGCTTGCCAAAGTCGGCTCCACGCTTTCGATGAAGGCGCTTTTGACCATCGCCGAGGGGCTGCGCGCGGCGCGCACGGTGCGAAACGCTCTGGTCAGCGACCGCGAGGACACGCGCGCGCTCTCCGCCATCGCCTCGGAGCTGGCCACGAACCGCCCGTTGGAGGAAGAGATCTTCAACGCCATCCTCTCCGAGGACGAGATGGCCGACCGCGCCAGCCCGGAACTCTACGATATCCGCCGCCGCCTGCGCGCCCTCAACGACCGCGTGCGCGACCGGCTCAACGCCATCATCCGCTCCTCCTCCCTGCAAAAGTATCTGCAGGACGCCATCATCACCATGCGCAACGGGCGCTACGTCATCCCCGTGCGCGCCGACAGCCGGCAGTACGTGCCGGGTCTGGTACACGACCAGTCCGGCAGCGGCTCGACGCTGTTCATCGAGCCGGCGGCGGTCGTGGAGGCCGGCAATGAAATAAAGCAGTGGACGCTCAAGGAGCGGCAGGAGATCGACCGCATCCTCGGCGAGTTCACCGACCGCGTGGCCCCGGACGCCGACCTCTACCGCCACAACATCGAGGTGCTGGCAGACCTGGACATGATCTTCGCCCGCGCCGCCCTCGCCCGCGAGATGCGCGCCGCGCCGCCGAAGATCAACGAGGAGGGCCGCGTCAACCTCATGCGCGCCCGCCATCCGCTCATCGACCCGGAAAAGGTCGTGCCCTCCACGCTGTGGATGGGCGGCGAGTTCACCACGCTGGTCATCACCGGCCCCAACACCGGCGGCAAGACGGTGACGCTCAAGACCGTGGGCCTGCTTTCGCTGATGGCGCAGTCCGGCCTGCAGATCCCCGCCGCCTACGGCAGCGAGCTGCCCGTGTTCGACGAGGTGTTCGCCGACATCGGCGACGAGCAGTCCATCGAGCAGTCGCTCTCCACCTTTTCCTCGCACATGACCAACATCGTCACCATTTTGCAGGCGGTGACGCCCCGTTCGCTGGCGCTGTTTGACGAATTGGGCGCGGGCACCGACCCCACCGAGGGCGCGGCGCTGGCCATGGCCATTCTCGAACATCTGCTTTCGATGAAGGTGACCACGCTGGCCACCACGCATTACAGCGAGCTCAAGGCCTTCGCCCTCTCCACGCCGGGGGTGGAAAACGCCTCCGTGGAGTTCGACGTGGAGACGCTCCGGCCGACGTACCGCCTCTCCATCGGCGTGCCGGGCAAGTCCAACGCCTTTGAAATTTCCCGCAAGCTGGGGCTGCCGGACTTTCTCATCCAGAAGGCCGGCGAGCACCTCACCCGCGACCAGATCCGCTTCGAGGACGTCATCGCCGGGGCGGAGTACCACCGTCAGATCGCCGAAAAGGAGCGCCGTCTGGCCGAGGAAGCGCATCAGGAGACGCAGAAACTGCGCGACGAGGCGGAAAGGCTGCAAAAGCAGATCGAGAGCCGCCGCGAAACGGAGATCAAAAAGGCCAAGGAGGACGCCCGGCGCATCCTGCAAAAGGCGCAGCGCGACGCCGAACAGGTCATTGCCGAATTAAAGCGCAAGAGCGCCGCCACGGTGAAGGAACACGAACTGCACAACCTGCGCGCGCAGCTTCAGGACGCGCTCGACGCCAACGCGGAGGCCATCCAGCCCGCGAAGGCGGACGAGGGCGGCGCGCCCGCGGACATCCGCCCGGGCGACAGCCTCATGCTCCTTACGCTCAACACGCGCGGCGAAGCTCTGACCGCGCCGGACAACAAGGGCGAACTGACCGTGCAAGCCGGGGCGCTCAAGCTCAAGGTCAACGTGCGCGACGTGCGCCGCGCCGCGCCGGAAAAGCAGGAAAAGCGCCGCCCCGCGCCGGGCAAGGTCGCCGCCATCGCCCCCCGCGCCGTGGAGACGGAGTGCGACGTGCGCGGCATGACGCTGGAGGAGGCCATTCTCGCCGTGGACATGTTTTTGGACGGCGCGACGCTCAACCGGCTGAAAATGGTCTACATCATCCACGGCAAGGGCACGGGCGTGTTGCGCGCCGGCATCCAGAAGCATTTGAAAAAGCATCCCGCCGTCAGCGAGTTTCGCCTCGGGCGCTACGGCGAGGGCGAGGACGGCGTGACCGTGGTTACGCTGAAATAGGCGCAACGTTCACGCCCCGTTCACACGCGGGCCATATATCCGCGCTACGATATACCTGTCAGCATGTGCGGCGAGGAGGGTAAGCGATGAAGACGAAGATCATGGTCGTGGACGACGACCCCAACATCCGCGAACTGGTGCGGCTGTACCTGGAAAAAGAGGGTTTTGAAGTGACCTGCGCCGAGCGCGGCGACGAGGCCGTGAAGATGTTTCGCGCTTCGCC
>DVGE01000193.1 GCA_018712885.1 Candidatus Pullichristensenella stercoripullorum
GATCACCTTTTCCGTGGTCCACTCGGTGGCCATCATCTCGCCCATGTAGGTGAGGAAGCGGTCGCGGAAGGTGGCGTTTTTCATCAGGGCGATGAAGAGGGCGTTGTCGGTGTACTTGTTGGTGCCCATGCCGCCGGGGGTGAGCCAGCGGCCGATGGAGTTGGTGTCCACGTCGAAGGCCCAGTCGAGGTCGAACAGGCAGTAGCGCCACTTGCCGTCGGCGTTTTTGTTGCGGTAGCGCTTGACGTTGAGGGTGTCGCCGTTGCCGACGAAGATCTCCAAAGCGTGGTACTCGATGTAATTCTGCAGGTCGATGACCTCGCCCACGCGCGCGAGCACCTCGTCGTTGGGGATACCGTTTTCCTTGACGTAGGCCAGCATGTCGGCGTAGGTCTGATTGGAGCCCTGCATCACGCGGTCGTTGGCCTTGACAAGGTCGATGTCGTCCTCCTGCCCCTCCCAGCCCTCGAACTGGCAGATGGAGAACTTGTTGATGCGCTCGCGGATGTTGTAGTGGCCCCAGTACTGGCCGTTGATATAGACCACGCACAATTCCGTTTCCTGATACATGACGCTGGTGTTCTCCGCCAGCGTCTGCAAAACGGAATCGCGCATGCGGGTGCGGTCGCCGTCCTGCCCGGAACCGCGCAGCAGGAAGGACTGGTATTCCTCGTAATCGCGGCGGGAGAAGATGCGGGCGTGGAAGCGGTTGAGGCCGGAATACTCGCGGCGGGCGATGATCTTGAAGGCCTTTTGCGCCTCGGCGCGGCTGTACTGGCCGTGCAGCCGCACGCCGCAGCCCTGGGAGATCATCGCCGAGCCGTTTTCGTCGAACATCTCCACATGGCCCTCCAACTCATCCGTGCGCCAGTAGTTCGCGCCGGTGTGGGGGTAGGTGGGGCTGGCGTTGGGGCCCAGCGAGTAAAGGCCGTCTGTCTCGTCGAACATCTCGTAGGGGTCGGCCACCAGCGAGACCACGCGCATCTCGTGGTCGGCGTCGTAGAGATAGGTCTGCGTATCGACATAGGAGGGCAGGCAGTCGCTTTCGTAGGCGCGGGCGCGCACCACAGTGGTGGCGCTCACGGCGATGGGGCCGGTGTAGAGCGCGTCGCTCTCGTCCGGCATGGAGCTGTCCAGCGTGTAGTAGACGCGCGCGCCGGGGGCGGCGCTGATCTCCACGGTGAGCACATCGCCGGTGTGGTAGAGGCCGCCGGGCACGGAGATCTCCGGCGCGTCGGCGCGGCCGGCGTAGCCGCCGGAGGCGTTGGGCTGGTTGGGCGTGGCCTCGGTCGCGTAGAGGAAATCGCCGTTTCCCATGCGGGCGTAGGAGACGCCCGCGTACTGCTCGGGCACGAACACGCGGTCGAGCGGCGCGCCGGAGGCGTCCGAGAGGATGAGGCTGTAACCGCCGTCGGCGCCGAGGCGGAAGGAGGCGTTGAGTATGCCTTCGCTGTCCACGCCGCTGGTGCCGGAGAGGAAGAGCGTCAGATAGCTCCCCGGCTGGATGACCGTGCCGGCGGGAAAGCGCCACTTGCGGGGGCTGGAAGCGTCGTCGGAAAGGCCCCAGCCGGAGATGTCCACCGCCTGGGAAGAGGAATTGTAGAGCTCCAGCCAGTCGTGGGGGCGCTGCGTTTCCGAAGCCATGAATTCATTGATATAGACGCCGCTGGCGTTGCCCTGCGTCACCTGCGCGCGCAGCGAGGCGGCGCTTTGTTCGTCGTTGGGCAGGCCGGGCGTGGGCGCAAGGCCGGCGGTGTATTCGCCGTTTTCATCGAGGGAATAGGCCTGGTCGCTCAAAAGCGCGGGCAGCTCCACGCCGGAGAGGGCGCGGCCCTCCCGATCGCAGAGCAGCACGCTCTCGCCGTCCGAGGAGAGCTTGAAGGGCGCGTGCAGCTCGCTCCCCTCGCCCGCGGCGCGGCCGGAGGCGTAGATGAGCAGATAGCCGTTGCCGCCGATGACCGTGCCCTCGGGGAAGACGAATTTCTCTAAATCGTTGGGGTCGTCGGTGAGGGTGAGGCCGGAAAGGTCGACCGTCTGCGCGGAAGTGTTGTGCAGCTCGATGTAATCGTAGCACTGGCCGTCGGCGCAGCGGGCGTAGCTGCGGTTGGCGGAGGAGACTTCGGAGATGACCAGCGGGCTTTCGACAGAGCCGACGTCAAAGGAAAGGTGGTTCTCCAGCGTGTTGGCCATCCCCGGCGTGTAATCGCCGCTCGCGCCCCACGCGCCGGTCTGCTGGTCGCGGCGGTAGACGAAGTTGCGCTCCAGGCCGGGCACGTCCACCGCGTCCACGCGCGCGCCCTCGGCGTCGTAAAGGCCGAGGGTCACGCCGGAGGCGCTGAGGCGGAAGGGCGCGTGCAGCGCGTAGCCGGCGGCGTTTTTGAGCGTGCCATCGCAATAAATAAGAAGGTATTCGCCCGGGGCGAGGGTGATGTCCGGAAAGGTGAGCGGCGCGAGGGCGTCGTCGGCGTTGAGCAGCGTATAGCCCTTGAGGGAGACGTCGGTGACGCCGGTGTTGACCACTTCCACCCAGTCCGTGAACTGGCCGTTGTCGGCGCGCACGGCGGAGGCGTTGGAGGTCATGACCTCGCTTATGCGCACCATGGAGGTGGAAACGCGCTCATCCACAGCGGCGCTGACCGGCGCGGGGAGCAGGCTTTGCAGCAAAAAACCGGCCGTCAGCGCCAGTACGCAGACGACGGCCAGAATGGCGAGGCCCCGGCGGCTGCCCGGCGCGCTCTGCGGGCGCTTTTTCGCGCCCTTCGCGCCTTTGGCGGCGGCCTGCGGACGGGGACGGGCCTGCGCGCGCCTTTGCGGACGCGCGGCGGGGGCCTTTTGGGGGGAAGCATGCTTGCCTTGGGCCAAGTTGGACCTCCTGCAAAGTTGTATTCCGCTGCTCCGCGCGGCGCGCGACGCGGCGGAAAGCGCAGTTTCGCGGCCATGCGGCCGCCGGGCCGGGCGGAAACACGGCCTATTGTTATCATACACGAGCGGCGGGAAATTACAAGGCGTTACGGCGAAATTTCACGCATTTTTCCAAATCCCGAGCGGCCCAGCTCGTCGCCCTCGCGGGTGAACTGGCCGACGCAGACGAGGCTTTCCTCCGTGACGCCGTTGGCGCGGGCGATGAGGCGCGTTTCATCGGCAAAGACGGCGTTTTTGCGCTCGCCATCGACGATGATATCGCTGTAGGTGGTAAAGTTCTGGCCGTAGACGCTGATGGTGGCCGTGCCGGGATCGTAGGTGTAGCTTTCGCAGACGATAGGCGCCGTGCCCAGTTGCAGATCCGTGGGCTGATAGGGCGAATCGCCGGCGTAGATGTTGTGGTCGCCGTAGAGCATGTCGTATTCCAGCACGCGCAAGAAGGAAAGGTAGTCCTC
>DVGE01000194.1 GCA_018712885.1 Candidatus Pullichristensenella stercoripullorum
GAGTTCTGGATGATTGAGCCGGAGATCGCCTTCGCCACCCTCAAGGAGGATATGGACCTGCAGGAGGAGATGATCAAGTACATCCTCGCCGCCGTGCTGGAAGAGGCGAAGCCGGAACTGGAGTTCTTGAACAACTTCGTGGACAAGGGCCTCATCGCCCGCCTGGAGAGCGTGCGCGACGCCGACTTTGCCCGCGTCAGCTACACCGAGGCCGTGGACATCCTCACAAAGAGCGGCCAGCAGTTCGAGTACCCCGTGTTCTGGGGCTGCGACTTGCAGACCGAACATGAGCGCTACCTGACGGAAAAGCACTTTGGCCGCCCGGTGTTCGTCACCGACTATCCCAAGGAGATCAAGGCCTTCTACATGCGCATGAACGACGACGGCAAAACCGTGGCCGCCGCCGATTTGCTGGTGCCCGGCGTGGGCGAACTGTGCGGCGGCAGCCAGCGCGAGGAGCGCCTGGACGTGCTCACCGCGCGCATCGAGGAATTGCACATGAAGCCGGAGGACTACTGGTGGTACCTGGAACTGCGCAAGTACGGCACCTGCAAGCACGCCGGCTTCGGCATGGGCTTCGAGCGCCTCATCATGTACCTGACCGGCATCGCCAACATCCGCGACGTGCTGCCCTTCCCGCGCACCACGCGCAACTGCGATTTCTAAAAGACGGCAAAAAAGCGCCTTCCCGCATGCGAACGGGAGGGCGCTTTCTTTGTCGTGTGATGTTTTCAGGGTCCAAACGCCTCGGGGTGGGCGACGGCAAAGTCGAGCATCTTGCCCTCGAGATCCAGCTTTTCCCAGTGCTGCAGATATGCCTGGTCGAAATCGTCGAAGGGGTACGACGCCCAGAGGTCGGCGTATTCCTCCGCGAAGCTCTCCCCGCTCTCGTAAAAGTCGATGGTGAACGGTTCCAGCGTCTCAAGGTCGAGCCCGTTTGCTTCGACGAAATCCTCGTAGGCGTCCGCGATGGCGTCGAGCTCCAGCAGACGCAGGCTGTCGGAAACGCGCGTGGCCACGGCGGGGCCTTCATTGCAGAAGAACGTGCACAAGCCGCCGCAGCGCATCTCCATATCGAAGATGGCGGCCACGTAGAGCGCCTGCGCCGCCTCGGGCAGGTCGTCGAAGTCCTCGTCGTAGGCGGGGCCGACGGCGCTGAGGCCGAGGATGCTGACGTAAAGGTCGTCGTAGTCCTGCTCCGCGCTGGCGGTCGGGCCGATGAGCAATAGCAGAAGCGCCAGCAGACAGGCGATGCGTTTCATGGTTCATTCTCCTTTCCCCCAATGCGCCTTGGATACATTATACCACAGGCGCGGGCGTTTTGCCAGTCTTTGGCAGGCGATAGGGAAATACGTCAAAGCGCGCCGCGCCCATGTTTCGCGGGACGGCGACGGTGCTTCGCGCGTTTTTTCCCGCGCCGTAGCCGGGGGCGCGGCTCTCATGCGCGGGGCGACTTCCTTTTCCAGGGATGGATCGCGACCAGGAACAGCACGCCAATGACCACGGGGAAGCCGATCATTTTGATGGCCGTTTTCCTCTTTTCTTCCCCAAAACGGTCAGACTGGTCATACAGGCATATCTGCCGCCCCTGCGCGTCCGCGACCACGAGCCTGCCCTGCGCGTATTCGACCAGCTGGTATGTCGCCTGCGGGTCGATCTTGACATCGTTGACGGATACTTTGGGGAGGAAGCGCCCGTCCGATATGCCGGACAATTCCATCGCGGTCAGGGAATACGCATGCGTCACGCCCTGCCCTTCCGCGCCCAGTACGAGCATGGTGTTGAATACCGGAAAGTATGCGCACAGGTCATCCCCGATAAAAAAGATCGTGTCCATTCCCCGCTTTTGCGATTTGGCGATCTCGTAACCGTAGCGAAACCTGCCGTCGCTTCCATATACGCTGATGGCATTTTGATATTCCTCGTCCGGTGCCGGGCTGGAAAGGACTGCGACGCTGTTCTCCGCGCTGATGGCAAAGCAGGCCGCGAGTTGATACAGTTCGGCTCTTCATGCAAGGGGTGAATGTATATCTCCGCCAGCGCTTCGTCCACGTCCATTGCGTATTCGTTGAAATCCCGCAGCGTCAAAGCCATGGCGTCAGCACACATCAGGAGCAGGGCAAGGCATATGGCAGCAACGCTTTTCATCGACCTCTCCTCCTCTTCATCCCGGCGATGCGTTCCGCGCGGTCGCGCCCGCTTCTCCACCGCCCGGCAGGCGGTAGGGGAATACGTCGAAGCGCGTCACGCCCATCTTCCGCAGGGCGGCGACGCTTTTTTGCACGTCCCTTTCCGTATTGTAGCCGGGGATGCGCGGCACGCGCGCCAGCACGCGCTCCGCGCCCAGCGTTTTAAGCGCCGATCGCAGGTTCAAAAGCGCGCGGGCGTTGTCGCCGCCGGTGTAGGCGCGGTAGATGGCCGGGTCTACGTCCTTGACGTCAAAAATGACTTCGTCGAGCGCTGGGAGCGCCGCGCGGGCAAGGTCTTCGGGAACGTTCAGGCTCGTCTCGGCGGTCAGCCGCCACGCCTTGCCGCAGCATTGGCGAAAGGCGGCGATGAAGGGCGCGTACAGGAGAGGCTCGCCGCCGCCAAAGGTCACGCCGCCGAGCGTGGCCTGAAAGTAGAGGTCGTCTACGCGCGTCATTTCGTAAAGTTCCTCCGGCGCGACCATGCGCGCGGGCGTTTCTTCCTTCAAAGCCTGCGGGTTGAGGCAGTACCTGCAACGCAGCGGGCAGCCGCGCGCCGCCGCCAGCGTGGTCACGCCCGCGCCGTCGCTGCCCATGCGGTGGCGGCAGAGGGCGAAGAGCGGAAACAGCGGCGCGGCGCTCACGCTTCGCCGCCCTCGGGCGCG
>DVGE01000195.1 GCA_018712885.1 Candidatus Pullichristensenella stercoripullorum
CGGGCATGGCCGCCGTGCTGCTGTGGCGGGCATGTTGCTTTTGTGGCTGCGCGTGTGGCGCAAAAGCCGCCCGGTGAGCGCGCGCGTGCGGCAGGCGCTGGAAAACGCCTGGCGCACGCTGGAGGGCGGCATCCTCGGGGGAAAGACGCTCGAAACGCACCTGCCCGACGTGCGCGTGCTGCCGGGGCTGCCGGGGCCGATGAGCATCGTCCTCTGGCCCAAATGCCTGCTGCTCGACCGCGAGGACTACGACGATGCGGCGCTGGACGCCATCCTCCGCCACGAGCTGGTGCATGCCTGCGGCCGAAACGTCGCCTCCCACCGCTTTTCCTGGCTGCTGCTGGGCGCGATCTTCTGGTTTGTGCCCACGGTGTGGCTGTTCACGCGCGAGGCGCGCCTGCGCGAGGAATACACCTGCGACCGCGACGCCAACGCCTTCAGCGACAAAGAGGAACTGCGCGCCTACGCCCGCGCCATCACCGCGCTGGCCGCGCCCCGGCGGCGCGAGGCCTTTGGCACGGCGAACATGGCCTGCGGTGCGGCGACGCTGCGCCGCCGCGTGGAGGCGCTCTTCCGCGAAGAAGCGCCGTCGCCGTGGGGGCGGCGGACGTTGCGCGCGCTGCTGGCGTTCGTCCTCTTCCTCCCGCTCACATTCCTGCCGTTCTTCCTCTTTTCTGGTCCGGCGCGCTTCGACGTCAACGAAGGGAACATCCTCAATTTTGTGGGCTGGGACGTGTTTGAGATCTCCAACGGCATGGACCCGGACAGCCTGCCCGCCGTGGAGGGGGAGGGCGTTCTGCTCTACCGCATGGAGACAAAGACGCCGCCCTGCGGCGCGGCGGCGCTCTACAACGAGATGGGCGACCTCTACCTTTCCTTTCCCGACGACCCTGCCGCCGCGGACGAAGCCTGTGCCCAGCTGACAAAGCGCCTCACCGCCCTGCTCGGCGAGCCGGTGGCCCGCAAGGACATCTCCGTCATCCACGCCAGAGACGTGGATCTGCGCGCCATGCTGGAGCTGCCCCCGGACGCCCCCGCCCCGCGCAGGGAAACGCTGGCCACCTGGCGCGGCACGACCGACGATGGCACGGCCACCATCACCCTCGCCCGCATAGACGGCGAAACCGGTGCGGTGGTCGCGCTTTTGTAGAACCAAAGCGGAAGGAAAGGAGAAACGCCGTGAACAACTTTTTCGCCGCCTCGCTGGGCGCGTGCCTGGGCTTCGGCCTGCTGTTGTTGATTTACCGCAAGTGCGAGCGCCGGCTCGATTCCGGCGCGTGGAGCTGGATGTTCGGCGCCTTTGTCTTTGGCCTGCTCTACTACCTGGCCCTTCAGGTGTTTCCAGACTTGCTCTTTGGGCATGGCGATCCTTCCTATGGTCTTCTCCACGTGGGCTTTCCCGTCAACCCCCGCCCGCGGCTGCGGGAACTGGCGGCGGGGTGGCGGCCGGGGCCGCTGGAGGTGTTCGGATGGGTCTGGCTGATCGGCTTCGTCCTCTGCCTGCTCGGGCAAGTGGCGAGCCTGTTGCGCTTCTGGCGGCGCGTGGACAAGGAGAGCCGCCCGGCGTCGGAACGCGTCCAGCGGGCGCTGATGGATGTCAGCCGTGCCCTCGAGGACGGCGTACTCAGCGAAAAGGCCTACGAAGACGGCGCGCGCGAGGTGGTGGTGATGCCCACCCTTTCCGGGCCGGTGAGTCTGGTACTCGGCGTGCGCCTGCTGCTGCTCGACCGCGAGGACTACGACGATCAGACGCTCGACGCCATCCTTCGCCACGAGCTGGTACACGTCTACGGCCGAAACACCTCCATGCGGCGCTTGGCGTGGTTCGTGCTGGGGGCGCTTTTCTGGTTCGTGCCGACGATGTGGCTGCTGCGCCGCGAGGCGCGCGTGCGCGAGGAATACACCTGCGACCGCGAAGCCAACCTCGGCTGCACGATGGAGGAGCGCCGCGCCTACGCCCATGCCATGGCTTCCCTGGCCGCGCCCCGGCGGCGCGAGGCCTTCGGCACAGCGAACATGGCCTGCGGCGAGGCGACGCTGCGCCGCCGCGTGGAGGCGCTCTTTTACGCGGAACCGGCGCTGCGCTGGTGGCAAAAGGCGCTGCGCCGCCTTCTGGCGTTCGCCGTGCCTGCCTGCGTGCTGCTCGCTTCGCTGATGTTGTTCTCCGGCCCGGCCCATTACGCCATCGACGAGGAAAACCTTCTCAACTTTGTCGGCCACGATATGCTCTTTGACTTAAGTGAGGGCATGCATCCGGACAGCTTCCCCGCCCTGCGGGGCGATGATTACAGCTTCCGCCGTCTGGAGACGAAGACGCCGCCCTACGGCGCGGCAGAGGTCTACAATGATTTTGGCGACATCTATCTTTCCTTTCCCGACGGCCCCGCCGCCGCGGACGAAGCCTGCGCGGGGCTGGCCGCGCGGCTCGACGGGTTTCTCGGCGCGCGCGAGGATGCCGGAGAGGCCGCGTCCCGGATCGAGGACGCCGCCCTGCGCGTCATGTTGGAACTGCCGCCGGACGCGGCCATTTCGCGCTGGGAAGTCCTCGGCACGTGGCGCGGCACGGCCGCCCCGTCCGAGCAATTTCTCGGCTTCTGGCGCGGCGAGGCCAAGGGCACGGCCACCATCACCCTCGCCCGCATAGACGCCGAAAACGGCGCGGTGGTCGCGCTTTTGTGGAACTGAAGCGCCGGCAAAGCGCGCGGCTTTCCTGTCTTCTTTGCAGAAAAAAGCGCCCCTGTCAACACATACTATCTGTGCCGAACGGGGTGCTCATCGCGCTCATTCTGTGAACCGTATGCAATGCACCTGCGGCGGCGCGCCCACGCGCAGCGTCACCCGGCTCATGCCGATGCCGTCTGAGACGATCGTCCTCACCCCGCCCAGCGTACATTCGCCGCTGATCCAGGCGTGGCTGAAAGGCTCGAAGAAAAACGTGTAGGGCGATACGCCCAGCACGCAGAACTGCCCGCCGTGCGTGTGGCCGCAGAGCTGCAGATCGGGCCGCGCGCCCGCGCCAAAGTCGTAGGCGACGGGGTAGTGGGCAAGCAGCACCCGCGCGCTCGCCCCGTCGTGGGGGAAAACGGCCTCCGGGCGGGGATGGCCGTACTTGCGCTCGTCCACGCCGCCCAGCCGCAGCCCCTCCAGAAGCACGCTCTCGTTGACGAGCAAGCGCGCATGGCCCGAAAGCATCCGCGCAAAACCAGGGATCTCGGGGTCGTTGTTGCCCGGGCAGGCGTACACCCCCAGCGGGGGCGAAAGCAGCGGGAAACAGCGCAAAAGCCGCGCAAGGCTCTCTTCGTCCTCGGCGAAGTCGCCGCCGATGCAGACGACGTCCGCCTGCATTGCCGCCACGCGCGCAAAGAGCGCTTCCATGGCCGCGTCGGTAAAGCGCCGCGAGGCGTGTATATCGCTGAAAAAGGCCAGTTTCATGCCCGCCAGCGCGGGGCAGGGAACGTCGTGAAAGACCGTCTCCACGCCCTCGCCGGGCGTCGTGGAAAAAAAGCGGCGCGGCGCGGTGAAGAAACGCCCCATTACTTTACCAGCAGCGCGGCGCCGATCATGCCGGCGTTGTCGCCCAGCTCGGCGGGCAAAAACTGCGCCGGATAGCGGTAGTCCATCTGCGAATAGCGCCGGTAGGCGGCGATGATGCGGGAGATGAAGCGGTCGCCCAGCTTGGTCACGCCGCCGCCGTAGACGAATATGTTGATGTCGAAGATCTGGTACAGGGACTGGAACATGCGCCCCAGGTATTCGGCCCCGCGCTCGACCACCTCGATGGCCAGCGGGTCGTCTTCGCCCAGCGCCTTGCCCACGGCCACCATGTCGATGCGCGCCACGGTACCGGCGTGGTCGAGTATGCGGCTCTCCGCGCCCTCGTGGATGCGCTCCATGGCGTACTTGGCCATGTTCAGCCCCGAGGCGATGGACTCCACGCAGCCGGAAACGCCGCACCCGCAGGGATACCCCGTGGAATCGGAAACGAACATGTGGCCGATCTCGCCGGCGCAGCCGTGGATGCCGCGATAAAGGCCGCCGCCAAGGATCAACCCGCCGCCCACGCCCGAGGCCACGGATACATAGATCATGTCGCGGAAGCCGCGCCCTGCGCCCAGCCGGTGCTCAGCCAGCGCCGCGGCGTTGGAATCGTTGTCCACGAACACCGGCAGGGAGAGCCGGTCTTCCAGCATATCGCGCACGGGGGTGTCGTTGAGCTGGTAGAGGTCGGCGGTCTCCAGAAGCACGCCGGCGGCGAAGTCCACGTGCGAGGGGAACGCCGTGCCCACGCCGCGCACTTCCTCCAGCGGCACGCCCGCGCCGCGGATGAGCTCCCGCGCGTAGCCGTCGAGCGCGTCCATCATCTCCTCCGCGGTCAATTCCGCGTCGGTGGGGCGTTGGATCACGCGCACCAGCCGCATCTGCTCGTCAAACAGGCCGCAAAGCGTCTTCGAAGCGCCGATGTCGATCCCGATCACGTACTTTTTCATGCCGCTCCCTCCCGTTTGTACTATTGTAGCCCAGATTGGCAAAATATTCAACCAAAAAATTGCGGGAACGTCCGGGAAAAAGCGCGAAAATGCCCGAGGCGGGCGAAAATGACCGCGTTTTTCCGCGCCGCCCGGCCTTTGCCCGGAAAAAACGCGGCGAAACGGCAAAGCCGCCGCGGGGCGGTTGACAGCCCCGCGCGCCGCCGCTATACTGGATATGTGCCGCCCGTGGGCGGACTTGCGAAAAGGAGGATAAGCGCGATGAAGATATGGATGCGAGCCCTCGCCCTCGCGCTGGCGCTGCTCATGGGGAGCGCGGCGCTGGCCGAGAACATGACCCTGCCGGAGAAGATCGCCGCCGCGGAGGAGGAAGTGCTCCAGTGGTACGAAGGCGGCGCGGCCGCCGAGGAGGACGCGCGCAGGGCCGTGGAATACCTGTTGGAGCGCGGCGCGGCGCTGTTCGCGAACGAAGGCGGTTGGACGGACGAGGAGGCCGTGGCCGCTTCGCAGGCCGTCACCTATCTTGAACAGGCCTGCGCGCGCGTGGGCATCGCCGTCGACAGCCCCGTGGTGCGCCTGTGCAGCGCCATGCGCACGGCGGTGGAACAGCTCTGCAAGCAGGGCCTCGCCTGGGAGGATTCCGGCGTGGCCAGCTACGCCGTGGCGTTCGAAGCCGCCCGCGAGGAACTGGAAGCGGACATGGATGGGAACATCGCCGCCCTCTGCGACCGCGCCGCCGCCCTCAAGGCCGCGCTGGAGCAGGCGGAGGCGGAAACGCTGCAATGGATCAAGGAGCAGGGCGGCGTGGCGCGGGAAGAGCTGGAAGCGGCCATCGCCTATTTGCAGGAGCACGCTGCGGAGCTGGAAAAGGACATCTCCGAGGTCAGCGACGAGGTGGCCGAGGAGCTGACCCGCGCCCTCGTTTGCGTGGAAGCGGCGCTCGACGCGGGCATGACCGAGGCCGGCGAAGCCCTTGGCGACATGGCCGAGCAGGTGCGCCAGGGCGTGGACGCCCTCTGGAAAGAGGGCAAGACCTGGGCCGAGGCCGGCATGGACGAGGTCAAGGCCGCCTACGAAGCCGCCCGCGACGCGGTGAAGGAAGGCTGGCAGGACATCGCCGCCGCCATCGGCGAGCTGTTTTCCTGAGGGGTGCGCAAACAGGCGCGAACGCTGCGTTCGTGCCTGTTTTTTATGCGCGATTTTAGAATAATTATACATAAATACTGCGCGAGCCGGCCGCGCCATGCCCATTTTACAGGGGAAAAGCGCTGCGTGGATCGGCAAAACTGGATTTATCATACATAAAAAATGCAGAAAACCGTCAAACCGTGGAAAAATCATGCAATTTCTGCAAGGAAGCGCGGGACCGCTTTCGCCGCCGCGCGGCTGGTACGGGTACAAAACGCATAATATCTCATCAATTTAACAGAAACGCCATTGACGCGCCGCGCGGCCGGTGATACGATAAGGAAAATTCAGTGGGGACGAAGTCCCAGGGACGCGAGCGAGGCAAAGGGGCCGCTCGCTGTTTCCCGTTTCAGGCGACTGCGTATGCGCGCGCCGCGGCGCGCGTGTTTCGTTAGTACATCCAAGGAGGAAAAACCCATGAAAAAGACTTTTGTGGCAATGTTCCTGGCCGTCGTCATGGCGCTGACCATGGTGGGCGGCGCTTTCGCCGAGGACGCGGCGGCGATCAAGGTTGGCCTCATCGGCCCGATGACCGGCGCGGCCGCCAGCTACGGCGTGTCTGTCGCGCAGGGCGCGGAGCTGGCCGTTGGCGAGGTCAACGCGCTGGGCGGCGTGCAGCTGGAGCTCAACGTGCAGGATGACGAGCACGATCCCGAGATGTCCGTCAACGCCTATAACACCCTGTGGGACTGGGGCGCGCAGATGATCATCGGCACCGTCACCACCTCCCCGTGCATCGCGGTGGCTTCCGAGGCTTTTAACGACCGCATGTTCATGCTCACCCCGTCGGCCTCGTCCACGGACGTCATCGCCGACAAGGACAACGTCTACCAGATCTGCTTCACCGACCCGGCGCAGGGTTCCGCTTCGGCGCAGTACATCGCCGAGCACGGCCTGGCCACCAAGGTCGCCGTGATCTACAACAACGCCGACGCCTACTCCACCGGCATCTATCAGACCTTCGAGGCAGAGGCGGCCGAGTTGGGTCTGGAAGTCGTCGCCGTGGCCACCTTCACCAACGAGACCACCGACTTCTCCGTGCAGCTGACGCAGGCGCGCGAGGCCGGCGCGGAGCTGG
>DVGE01000196.1 GCA_018712885.1 Candidatus Pullichristensenella stercoripullorum
GAACGTCGCCGAGCCATGGGAGACGTCTCCGGCGAAGGCGAGGCTGAAGGAGAGTTTCTTCTCCACCGCGTCGTAGTTTGCAAAGGACACCGTGCAATCCACCTTCCAGGCCACGAACGCCCCGTCCGCGCCCTCCGCCGCCTTGGGGAAGACGAAGAGCACCGGCCGCACCGCCGAAGAGCCGGTGGGCAGGGTGTTCATCAGCGCGAACATGTAGTCAAACAGCTCGTCGCCCTCCTCCAGCTGCGTCTCCTGTTCCATGGAGGGCTTGTAGTATTTGAGCACGTCGCTGGGGAACTGCTGGTCGATGAAGTCGAGCGTCTCCACCTCGGGGTTGAAGGCGAGGTCGAAGACGGTGGACTTGCGCAGCCGCGCCCAGTCCGGCGCGGACGGCGTTTCCGAGGTGTCGATAAAGAGCATGGAATTCTGCTTTTCCCAGGTAGCCATGGCTTGTCACTCCTTTTCATAGCGGATGCGGATCTGCAGCATGTATTTCGCGCCGCCCTCGTCCCAGGCGCTGAAAAAATCGCCGCCGGGCAGCGCTTCCACGTTGAGCGGCGTGCAGCCCGCGGGCAGGACGGGGTAGCTGCCCTGCGCGCTCTGCGCCGCCACCCAGTCGGCCAGCTTCGCCAGATCGTCGAGGGCGTCGAGGTTCTCCCGATCGTCCGGGGCGGCGGTGTAAAGGCAGAAGCGGACGATGGTGAGGTCGTAATTGCGGATGGATGAGCCGTCCACGAACTCCGTTTCCGCGCTGTCCATGCAGGCGGTCACCGGCACGAGCAGCGTGCCGCCCTCCCGCGCGGTGGCGAAGCCGAAAAACAGCTCGCCGACATGGGGGCAGGTGAGCAGCCAGTCCCACGCGGCCTCGTGCATGGTCGCGGGGCGGACCTGTCCGTCGGGCATGATGTTTCTCCTTTCTCAGCGGCCAAGGCGCAGGCCGCCTTCGTCGATAAAGCTCTGCAGGCGGCGCAAAAGCTCCGGCTTCAGCGCCTTTTCCGCAGCCCTGTCCCACTTTGCGACGGCCAGCGGGTGCCTGTCGCGGCGAAAATCGAGCCCCTCGCCGTGGTAAACGCGGCGGGCGTAGGGGGCGCGGTGTTCGATGGTGCCCGGGCCGAAGCGCACGTCGCGCAAAAGGCGGCCCGTGTCCATAGGCACGTAGGGCGTGTAGAGCGCGTGCCATTCGCGCGCCGCCCGCGTCCAGAATTCGGCGCTTTGCAGCTTTTTGCGGTACTTCATCGCGTCCACGCCGCCCGCGCCGCAGGTAAAGCGCATGCCTTTCCCTCCTTTTGTCAGGGCCGGTGGCCGCGCTGCACGGCGCTGCCCCAGGAAGAGCGCGCCACGTAGTGCGCGAGGCCGGGGACGGCCGTGTTCTCCTTGGCGCTCTGCACCACCATCGCCCCGCCGCGCTCGTACTTTTTCAGCAGCGCCGCGGCGGAAAAGCCGTCCGTGATCTCGTCCTCCACTGCGCCGCAGACGAGTATGTCCCCCGCCGCGAGGGTGAACGTCCCTTCCGGCGCGCCCCGCGCGTCCCATTCGCCGGGCGGCAGGTAGTCCAAACTGGCAGGGATGCGGCAGACGACGCTGGCGGCGTAGCGCACGACGCCGTCGTCGCGCACGCGCTCGTGGGCGCGCACCCAGCTGCAACCGCGCAACACGCGCCTGCGCCAGACCTCGCGCTTCCGGCCGTCCGCGCCCGCGACGAGGCGGCGGTTGTAGAGCGTCACCGTCTCCCGCGCGAGGGGGATCATGCTTCCACCCCCGCGTAGAGAAGGGAAGTGCCGTCCGCCGTCGTTTCGCCCACAAGGTATTCGCGGGCGAGCCGCGCCCAGCGCCCCGAGGGGGAGCCTTCGCGCGCGGCGTAGGTCACGCTGACGCCGTCGTTGACAAGCGAAGTCACCTCGCGTCCTTCGACCTCCTCCGCGTTCATGGCGGAAACGAGGGCGAACACGGCCCGCTCCACCGCCTCGCGCGGGGGCGAGTCCCGGCGCGCGCGGCCATGGGTGAGCGCGTCCACCACCTTGGAAGCGCGCATCTCCAACGGCGAAAACGCCGCCTCCGCAAGTTCGCCGCCCAGCTGCTGATAGCGCGCGTAGGTCAAAAGCGGCATATGTCCTCCTTTCCGGGCGGCGCGAACGCGATGGCCCGCGCCGCCCATGGTCTTATCGCTGTCGTTTATTCCTCCCGCGTGCGCCGCCCTGCGTCCGGCTGCAAATTCCGTTCACCACGGCGGGGTCTCCAGGCGGGCGGCGCGGCCCGGTCAGCCGCGCGAGAGGATGCGGGCGATGGGGATGGCGCGGTGGTCGATGAAGCCCTTGTCGCTCTGCCCGTCGTGGACGAGCGCCCAGTTGGCGCCGTTTTCCAGTTCGGCATTGGTGGGCGAAAGGGAGTTCATCGCCGCCTTGGTAAAGCTGAGACCGCGCGGGGCGAACAGTTTGCGCTGGCGGGTGATCAGCACATCCTTGCCGCCGGCGTCGCGGGGATCGCGCCACATCTCATTGGGCGTGCGCGCGCCGCAGTCGCAGAAGTCGAACGCGCCCTCGCCGAGGATGTAGCTGCAATAGCGCTCGCCGGGCACGACGTACTGCCCTGCCGCCGCGCCGGCGGGATGGAAAGCGGCGGCAGTGACCGTACCGAGCTTCACCTGCGCGCCCGTGGGCGAGGCGGAATCGGCGACGATGGCAAGCGCGCCCTCGTCGCCCTCCTGCGCGGCGTAGTAGCCCTGCTCCACGCCCACGCCATCGTCCACCAGCAGCAGGCGACCGTTCCACGAGGCCAGACCCAGATCGCGGGTGACGCCGCGCTTGTCGGTGTACTTGAGGTACTCCACGGCGGCGAGGTTTTCCAGATTCGTGGACACGGCGCTGTGGCAGACCACCACGCGGAAGATGCCCTTGTTGGCCCCGGCGGCGCGCTGGATGGCGCTGTTGAGCGTGGTCGCGCCCACGTAGGGCTCGGCGGCGGCGGTCACATCGTAGGTGTGGCGGTCGACAAACTCAGCGTTGCCCTCGCCCGTCATGGCAAACACACCCTTGAGGATGGCCAGCAGCGTGTCCTCGTCCACGCCGTCCCAGTACTCGGCCACCTGCATGGCCACATTGTCCATGAAGTCCGCGCCGGTGATGTCGGCGGCAAAGTCCTTCTCCTCCCACGCCTTCATGCGGCCCACGACCACCATGGACTGGGCGTAGGTGCGGGTGGAGACGGCGGTGAGGTCGGTCTCGCCATCGTAGTTGAGGGGTTCGCCGTCGATGAGACCGAGCATGGGCACGGTAATGTAATTGCCGCCCGCGTGATCGCCCAGCAGCGCGCGCAGGGCGCGACGGGGGCGCAGCACGCCGGCTTCGAGCAGCTTGTCCTGCTTGACGCGGGGCACGCGCTCCAGATACTTGCCGAACACCTCGGCGTTGAAGGTCTTGGAATCAAACTGAGGCATGCGATGTCTCTCCTTTCAATGTGTCGGATAGGAAAAGGCCGCCCGTGGTGGGACGGCCGCAGCGTGTTGAAAAGCCCGCAGGTCAGGGAAGCAAAGATCGCGGCTGATTTTCTGTCAGGGCGGTTTTGCGTTTGCGGGCTTGATCGGCGCTCTGCGGTCGTTCCAGAAGGGACGGCCTGCGCAAACGCCCGCCCCGCCCGAAGGGGGTGACGGGCGGGGCGGACGGCGCGGTCAAAGGGGCGGTCGCGCGCAGGGCGCGCGGATGTCCGCGAAGCGCGGCGCGCTCATTCCGCCAGATAGCGGCG
>DVGE01000197.1 GCA_018712885.1 Candidatus Pullichristensenella stercoripullorum
TCGTAGGCGAGGTTCACCGGGTGCTTGAGCGGCAGGTTCCAGATGGGGAAGGTCTCGAACTTGGCGTAACCGGCCTTGATGCCGCGCTTGTACTCGTGGTAGAGCTGGCTCAAACACGTGGCCATCTTGCCCGAGCCGGGGCCGGGCGCGGTGACCACCACCAGTTCGCGGCTGGTCTCGATATAGTCGTTGCGGCCGTAGCCGTCGCTCGAGACGATGTGGTTGAGGTTGGAGGGATAGCCCTCGATGGCGTAGTGGCGGAACACGCGGATGCCCTGATTTTCCAGCCGCCGCTTGTAGGCCTCCGCCGCCTGCCCGCCGAAGCGGGTGATGACCACGCTGCCCACATACAGCCCCGCTTCGCGGAAGGCGTCGATGAGGCGCAGCGTCTCCGCGTCGTAGCCGATGCCCAGGTCGCCGCGCAGCTTGTTGGATTCGATGTCCTGCGCGTTGACGGCGATCACCACCTCGGCGCGGTCGGCCAGCGTTTTGAGCATGCGCAATTTGCTGTCGGGCTGAAAGCCGGGCAGGACGCGCGAGGCGTGGTTGTCGTCGAACAATTTGCCGCCAAATTCCAGATACAGCTTGCCGCCGAACTGCTCGATGCGCTCGCGGATGCGCTCGGACTGCAGGCGGATGTACATGTCGTTGTCAAATCCCTGCCGCATCACACGTTCCTCCCCAGCATGGCTGCGCCGATGATGCCCGCGTCGTTGCCCATGCGGGCCAGCTCCACCCGCGCCCATGAGAGCGCCGGGCAGTACACATAGTCGCCCAGCGCGGCGCGCACGGCGTCGAGCAAAAAGTTGCCCGCATGGGCCACGCCGCCGCCGAGCACGAGCATGTCAGGATCGTAGATGTTGATGAGATTGGCAAGCCCCACGCACAGGTACTTCACATACGTCTCAAAGATGCCCGCGCAGTCCGCGTCGCCCGCCTTGGCAAGGTCGAGCACGGCCTTGGCGTTGAGGTTCGCGGCGTCGCCGCCCATCTGCCGGGCGAGAGCGCAATCGGGTTTTTCCTCCATCAGCGCGCGGCCCATGCGGATGATGGCCGTGGCGCTGGCGTACTTTTCCCAGCAGCCGCGGTGGCCGCAGTTGCAGGGTTCGCCGTCCACCACCACCACCATGTGGCCGATCTCGCCGCCCACGCCGTGCGCGCCGGTGTGTATGCGTTGATCGCGCACGATGCCGCCGCCCACGCCGGTGCCAAGGGTGATGAGTATGCTGCTGGAAACATCCTTGGAAGCGCCGAAGGCGCTCTCCGCCAGCGCCGCGACGTTGGCGTCGTTGTCTACATACACGGGAAGGCCCAGCGCGTCGCGCAGGCGCTGCATGAGCGGCACGTCCACCCAGCCGAGGTTGTTGCAGAAGGCGACCAGCCCGGTCTTCGGGCTCTGTTCGCCGGGAATGCCCACGCCCACGGCGGCGACCTCCGCCATTTCATGTCCGCTTTCGCGCACGATATGGCGGCAAAGCTCGGCCATATCCGCGGCGATGTCCTCAAAATCGCGCTCGATGCCGGTCTTGCAGCTGGATTTGTACAGTATCTGTCCCGCTTCGTCCACCACGCCGGCCTTGGCGGTGGTGCCGCCCACGTCGATGCCGATGTATAACACGTCTATTCCTCGCTTTCTTCCTGCTGGGCGCGCATGGCGCGTTCCATATGGCGGTGCGCCAGCTCCTGCGCGGCGTTGTAGCCCATCTGCTTGAGGCGGAAGTTGCGCGCCGCCACCTCCAGCACGATGGCCAGGTTGCGCCCGGGGTGGATGGGGATGAGTATGTAGGGCACCTTCACCCCGAGGATCTCCCCGTACTGATCCGTCAGGCCCAGCCGGTCGTACTCCTTGCCCTGCTGCCAGTTTTCCAATTTTACTTCCAGGTCGATGGTCTTGGAGCGGATGACCGCGCCCACGCCGTACATGGTGGCGATGTCGATGATGCCCACGCCGCGGATCTCCATAAAATGCCGCACCAGTTCCGGCGATTCGCCCACCAGACGGTCGTCCGACACGCGGCGGATGTCCACCACGTCGTCCGCCACCAGCTGATGGCCGCGCTTGACCAGTTCGATGGCCGTCTCGCTCTTGCCCACGCCGCTTTCGCCGGTGATGAGCAGGCCGCTGCCGTAAACGTTGACCAGCACGCCGTGCATGGTCTCGCGCGGGGCCAGATAATCGCGCAAAAACGAGATCAGATCCACTTCCACCTGCACGGTCTCCGGCGCGGCGGAGTAGATGGGTATCTTGCGCGCCGCGCCCAGCAC
Organism: Candidatus Pullichristensenella stercoripullorum; assembly: GCA_018712885.1. GTDB lineage: Bacteria > Bacillota > Clostridia > Christensenellales > Aristaeellaceae > Pullichristensenella > Pullichristensenella stercoripullorum. Next base: position 2,266 of record DVGE01000197.1, read on the forward strand.
CAGCATCTCGTCAAAGCAGGGGATGGAGCGGGCGATGATGATGCAGGGGATGTCGTAGCTGAAAAAGCGCGTCAGCCGCTCGTGGCGGGTGGCCTTGTCCAGCATGGAGAGGTAGGTCATCTCCACCATGCCCAGCAGCTGCGGGCGCTCATAGCCGAAGAAATCCCAGTACCCGGCCAGCTGCAATCCGGGGCGGTTGACGTTGGATACTTCGATGTTCAGCCGCCCGTTCTCGGCGGCAACGATGGTCTTCAGCTCCAGGGCCTTGACAAGATCCGCTTCCAGAACCATGCTTCAACCTCCGATCTCCCCGCGCGCGAGCAGCTCTTCGAGCACCCGCGCCACGCCGTCTTCCGTGTTGGCCGGCGCGTGCAGAGGCACGCGCGCGAGCACGTCTTCGCTGGCGTTTTCCATGGCGTAGCCGCGCCCGGCGTATTCGAGCATGCCTACGTCGTTGCCCGCGTCGCCGAAAGCGGCGATCTCCTCGCGCGCCACGCCGAGCTTTTCGGCCAGGGCGCGCAGCGCGCCGCCCTTGTCCACTTCGCCGGCCACGATCTCCAGATACGTGGGGCAAGAGAACATCAACCGCAGCTGCGGGAAGGCGGCGGCCATTTCCTCGCGGAGACGGACGAGCGCTTCGTGCGCTCCCAGGCACAGCAGCTTCAGCGGCGGGCGCTCGATCCACGCGGAGAGCGGCTGCCCGGTCTGCGTGCCGTTGTAGCGCACGCGCCCCTCGTATTCGTCGCAGACCGAGGGATCGCGCTTCTGATAATACAGTCCCCGCTCGGGGAAATACTGTATGAAGACGCCGCGCGCCTCAGCCATGGCGCAGACCGCGCGCGCGGTCTCAACGGGTATGTCCGTCTTGAACAGCGGCGCGCCGTCCCGCCATTCGCACACCATGCCGCCGTTGAAGACGATCATCGGCGCGTTGGTCTGCAGTTGCTCGGCAAATGGGCGCGCCGTTTCATACATGCGCCCGCTGGCGATGACGAAGCGCGCCCCCGCCTCCATCACGCGCTGTACGGCGCGGACCGTGCGGGGCGAAAGTTCGCTGTTTTCGTTGAGCAGTGTGGAGTCCATATCCGTGGCGATGAGCCGTATCATATGTATTCCCCCTAACGTTTCTATTCTACCGTATTTTCCGCCGCGATGCAAGAGCGGAAACGCCGCCGCTGGCAAAAATCTCCGCGCTTGGAAACGGCGATTCGGGAAATGCTAGAAAAGCAGGAGGGATGTATCATGTCCATCGGACTCATCGTTCTCATCATTACCGGCCTTTTGGTGATCTTCGGCGCGGGACAGCGCGCCCTCGACCGCCTGCGGCTCACCGACAAGCAGGCGCTTTTGTGCATCGCCCTCATCATCGGCCTGGGCTTCGTGCCGGATATCCCGCTGGGCGGGAACGTCACCCTCAACCTCGGCGGCTGCGCGGTGCCGCTCATCCTCTGCGGCTATCTGTTCGCGCGCGCCGGCACGTGGAAGGAGCGCGGCCGCGCTATCGCCGCCTCGCTGGTCACGGGTGTGGTCTGCTATATCATCGGCCGCTACACCGCCGATGAGCCGGAGACGATCACCTTCGACCCCAACTACCTTTACGGCGTGGCCGGCGGCGTCATCGCCTATCTGTTCGGCCGCTCGCGCCGCGCGGCGTTCATCGCCGGCGTCACAGGCGTGCTCATCGCCGACGTCATCGCTTCCATCGAGGTCTGGTCGCGCGGCATAGACCAGACGCTCGCCCTCGGCGGCGCTGGCGCTTACGACGCGGTGGTCATCTCCGGCATCCTCGCGGTGCTGCTCAGCGAGCTCATCGGCGAGATCGCCGAGCGCATGGCGCGGGGCAAGCGCCGCCCCGACCGCGAATACAGCATCGAAAGCGGCGAATTCCTAAGAAGGGAGCGGGAAAAATGAAGCGCCTGTGGATATTGCTTCTGTTGCTTGCCGTCTTCGCCGTCCCCGCGCGGGCGGAGATGGACGGCGACGCCGTCTATACGCTCTATGACGGCCAGGGGAACGAACTGACCATGCGCGCCGGCCGCATGTTCGTCGGCGACGAATATATCTCGGGCGACGACCGCCTCTACCGCGTGGCCAGCGTGGACGACGCGCAAAAGACAGCGCGCGCCGAATACATCGGCCCCGCGACGCTCGACGAAGCGGCGGCGACGGCCTTCGCCTCGCTGATCGCCCGCGCCGAGTCGGAAAAGAAGATCGCCATGTACTCCACCCACTCCGACGAGAGCTACGTGCCCTCGGACGGCGAATCTTCCAAACTGGAGGACGCCGGCATCTACGACGTGGGCGAGGCGCTGGCCAAGAGCTTTGAAGAGCGCGGCATCGAGGTGGTCTACTCCAAGGAGACCTTCCACCCCCACGACGCCGGCGCCTACCGCCGCTCGCGCCGCACGGCGGAAGAGCTGCTCAAGGATGATCCCGACGCGCTGCTCGACATCCACCGCGACGCCATCCCCGCCGAGCAGTACGAGACGGAGGTGGACGGCGAGGACGTGAGCATGGTGCGTCTGTTCGTCGGCCGTTCCAACCCCAACGGCGAGGAGAACAAGGCCTTCGCCCAGCAGATCAAGGCCGTGGCCGACGAGGAATACCCCGGCCTTGTCAAGGACATCTATATCGGCAAGGGCAACTACAACCAGGAGCTCTATCCCCGCGCGCTGCTGCTGGAGATGGGCACGCACGAGATCGAGAAGGAAAAGGCCATGGCCTCAACGGACTACATTGCCGACGTCATCGCCGAAGTGCTGTATGGCGAGAGCGCCAAGGCTGAGGAGAGCGCGGACGCTGGCGGCGCGGCCTCAGGCGTTTTCTGGGTCATCGGCGCGGTGATCGTCATCGCCGTTATCTACGCGCTGGCCTCCACGGGGCGCCTTTCCGCCATCTGGAACAAGATCAGGCGCACTGGCAGCGAGATGACCGCCGGCGCGGTGGGCAAAAAGCCCGACAAGGGCGATCGGGAACGCTGAACGGTGGGCGGGGGAGAGAGCTTCCCCGCCCATCGCTTGAAAAGGGGGATGGCATGCGCGTCAAGGCGTACATGGCCGCCTACTATCTCGCGCAGGCGGTCTACCAGAGCTACATGAGCCTCTTTTACCGCGCGCGGGGGCTGGACGCGGCGGCCCTCGGCGCGCTCTACGCGCTCACGGCGGCGGCCTCTGTTCCGGGACAGCTGCTTTTCGGCGCGGCGGCGGATCGCGCGCGCGTCCCCGGCCGCGTGCTGCGCGCGCTGCTGCTCGCTTCTGCGGCGCTGCTGCTTTTGCAGGCGCTCGCGCGCGACGCCTTCGCCCTCTTCGCCCTTTCGATGCTCTTCGGCTTTGTCTATACGTCGGTGCAGCCCATCGGCGACGCCCTCGCCCTTGAATGTCTGGCGCGCGAACAAAGGCCCTTTGGCCCCGCGCGGCTGATGGGCGCGCTGGCGTTCGCGGCTTCGGCGCTCGTCTTTGGCTTTCTGCTCGACGCCTCGGGGCGGGAAGGGCTGGTGGCGCTGGCGGCGGCGGCGCTGATGCTTTTCGCGCTTCTTGCCTCGTTCCTGCTCGGCGGCGAAAAGCGCCCGCGCGCGGCGGCGCGTCCCCTGCGCCTGCTCAAAGACCGGAGGCTTTTGCGCCTGCTCCTCTTCGTCCTCCCCGCGCAGGCGACGATGGGCTACTTCTACGTCTTTTTCCCCACGCGCTTTTTGCAGCTTCCAGGAGCGACGGGCGCGCTGCTGGGCTGGGCGAACCTCGTCTCCGCCCTGGCGGAGATCCCCTTCCTGCTCGTGGGCGACCGCCTCTTCGCGCGCTGGGACGCGGCGGGCACCGTGGCCGTAGCGACGCTGGCGCTGGGCGCGCGCTGGCTTTTGACGGGGCTGGGCGGGAACGTCTGCGTGCTGCTGGCCGCGCAGCTTTTGCACGGCCTTGGCTACATCGCCATCTCCCTGGGCATGGCGCTCTACATCCGCCGCGAGGTGGCGAAGGAGGCGCAAGCCTCGGGGCAGGCGCTCCTGAGCGTCTTCTGCTACGGCCTCGCCCGCGTGCTGGGCGCCGCGCTGGGCGGCGCGGCGGCGCGCGCCTTTGGCGAAGCGGGCGGCTTCGTCGCCTGCGCGCTGCTGTGCTTTTCGTCCCTGGCGATATTTTTCCCGATGTGGAAGGAAGCGTTTTGCAATTCGCGCCGGGATATGCTATAATGAAAATGGCGGATATTCTCCGTCCGCCAAGGGAGGGACGAACGTGAACGATCCACAGGCGCTTCGCGCCGAACAGGAATACACGCAGCGGGTGCAGCAGCTTCTGCTCTCCGTCATCGAGCAGTCCACGGGCATTTCCGCCAGCCATGCCGAGGCCGTGCACATGATCGTGGCCGACGCCTGGGACGAATTGCGCATGAAGCCGACCGCGCTTTCGCCGCAGGATCTTGAACAGCTTTCCGCCGAGGTGGATCGCTATCTGGCGCGCAAGTCCTTTACCGACGACCTGGCGGCGCGCTACAAGCGCATGCTGATGACGCCCTTCTTCGCGCGCGTCGATTTCGCCGAGCAAGGCGCGGACGGGGCGGCGAAGGAGCCGGAAAAGATCGTCATCGGCCTGTACAGCCTGCGGGGAAAAGGCGGGGAAATGCTGGTGCACGACTGGCGTGCGCCGGTCTGTTCGCTGTACTACGATTCCATGCCCGGTCCCTGCCGCTACGACAGTCCCTCCGGCGAGATCCACGGGGAGATGTCGCTCAAGCGCCAGTACCGCATGGAGAACGGCCGCCTCAAATACTATGTCGATACGCAGCGCAACATCGACGACGGCATCCTCCTCGACCTGCTCTCCCAGGCCACCAGCCGCCACATGCGCCAGGTGGTGTCCACCATCCAGGCGGAGCAGTCCGCCGCCATCCGCTATGAGAACGCGCGGGTGATCTCCGTGGTGGGCGGGGCCGGCTCGGGCAAGACCTCCATCGCCATGCACCGCGCCGCCTTCCTCATGTACCGCCAGCGCGACACGCTCGACGCCCGCCGCATCCAGATCCTTTCTCCCGGCAGCGCCTTTTCGGAATACATATCCGCCGTGCTGCCCGATCTCGGCGAAGAGAACATACGTTCGCGCACCCTGCGGGAGATCGTCGAGGGCATCCTCGGCAAGAAGGTCGAATCGCCGCTCAAACAGACGGAAAAGATGCTCGAACAGCCCGAAGAGACGCGCCTGAACTCCGTGCGCTTCAAGAGCGGCAGGGCGTTTTTGCAGGAATTGCGCAAGTGCGCCGAGTCCTTTGCCACCTTTGGCCCCAATTTCGCCAACGTCTGGCTGGACGGCAAGCCCCTCATCCGCCGCGAGGAACTGCGGCGCATGTACAAGGATGAGTTCAAGCTGCTCACCCCGGCCCAGCGCCTCGAGCGCGTGCGCGCCACGCTGGAAACGCGCCTGGCCAGCTGGGAAGCGAGCATGTACAAGCAGTACGAAAAGCAGTTCGAGGGGCACTACCACGGCCGCGAACTGACTTTTGTCAGCAAGATGGCCGTGTCCCAGCGCCTGCAGCCCGTGCGCGCCCAGCTGCGCTCCATGCTGGAGATCACGGGGCAGCGCCTGCTCGCGGAGGTTTTGCGCGACGCGCCCCGCGAATTGCGCGATCTTTACAAGGAAAACTGCGAAGCCGGCCTCACCTGGTGGGAGGACGCCGTGGCCGAGGCCTGGCTGATGGTGCGCCTGGGCTTCGCCGCCCCGGACAAGAGCATTTACCACCTGCTCGTGGACGAGGCGCAGGACTATTCAGAAACCGCGCTCTCGCTTTTGTCGCTGTACCATCCCAACGCGCATGTGACGCTGCTGGGCGACCCGATGCAGCGCACTTGCCCGGGCATGGACGCTTGCGAAAGCGCCAACTGGGGCGATTGCTTCGGCGTGCCGGACGCGAAGGTGTTCACGCTCAGCCGTTGCTACCGCTCTACGCTGCCCATCGCCCGGCTGTGCAACGCCATCCTGCCCGACGCGGAGCGGCTCAAGCCCTTTGGCCGCGAGGGG
>DVGE01000198.1 GCA_018712885.1 Candidatus Pullichristensenella stercoripullorum
GGAGGATGGCGTCGAGCGTCTCATCGTCGTAATCCTCGCGGTCGAGCAGCAGGCAGGGGCCGCCGGCGAGGCGGCTGGTGACGCACATCGGCCCCGGCAGGCCGTCCACCACGCAGATGTCCTCGTCGGAAAGGTGGGGCTCGAAGGTGCGGTCGCGATCAAGGTCGTCGAGGCCATTCAGTTCCCGCCACAGCCTGCGCGCCACGCGGCGCACGCGCGGCCCCGCCATGCGCCGCCGGCGTTTCAAGAAGCGGCGCAGGCGCAGGCGCGGCACGGCGCGGACGATAAGGCAGATAAGCGCGCCCAGCAGCCACACCGCGCCCGCCAACGCCGCCCAGTTCGTAGTACGCAGGGCGGGCAGGGGCGTCTGCCCGGCGGCGGGGACGCGCAGATACAGCGCCAGCGCTCCGGGGAGAGACGCGGGGAGCAGGCCGTAAAAGTCGAACAAGTGCGGCCAGACCAGCGACACATAGAGGATCAGCGCATAGGCTGCGCAGCGCAGGCGCGGCGAGGTGTTGCGCTGCCAGAAGCGCCCGGTGAAGCGGAACGCGAGCGCAAGGAGCAGCACGGCGGCGTTCCAGGCCAGCATGCGGTCGCAGAAGCGGGCAAAGAAGCCCTCCCAGAAGGCGTTCACGGCATGTCACCTCTTTTCAGCGTGGTCGGGGGCGGGGGAAGGCTTTCTTCCCCACGGCGCGTCTATTTCCCCGCCACCTCGTCGATATAGCGGCGCAGGTCCTCCAGTTCCTCCGGGGAGATGCGCTCGCCATCGTACATGGCGCGGACAAATTCGCGGATGGAGTGGTTGCAGAGGCGGTCGAGCAGGCTCTCGCCCTCGGTCTCGAGATAGGCTTCGCGCGCGACGGCGGCGCGGTAGCGGTTGACGCGGCCTTCGCGCGCGGCGGTGACGAAGCCGCGCGATTCGAGGCGCTTTAGGAGGGTCAGAAGCGTGGTGCGGCTCCAGGGCTCGTCCACGGCGCAGAGCAGTTCCTCGCTGCCGGCCTCGCCGCCCGCGTCCCACAGCGCCGCCATCACCTTCAGTTCCGCTTCCGGCAGTTTGCGCATGAGCGCGCCTCCTTTCTATGTTTGTAGAATCTACAATCGTAGAATAACATGGAATGGAGGGTTTGTCAAGAGGATGGCAGGATAGTGGATGAAATATGATGTTTTTCATGGGTATTTTGGATCAAAGTGGTGGCTCTGCCCTATTTTATAGGGAAATGAGAGGTTGGAGAGAGGACGGCAGCGCCTTTGGCTCCATGGATGACGCGCGCCCGCCCCACGAGCAGGGGGCGGACGCGCTGCGTTCTTCTCCGTTTTGGGGCGGCGAGGGGGCAGACGGCGGCAAGCCCACGAGCAGGGGCTTGCCGCCTGCGGCGCATTGCGTTGGGCGACGCTGCCTTGCCCTGCGGGGCAAGGGGCGCTGCGGAGTGCGGAGGCGACGCTGTTTGCCCCTGCGGGGCAAAGGCGCTGCGGTATGGGCGCGCCTGATTTTGGTTGGTTTATGGGAAAAGCTGTTTGCGGGAGGGTCTGCCCTTCAAAAAGGGCGGCAGGCGCGCCGGGGAGGGGCGGTGACTTGCGGCGGCGTGCGTTCCACGAAGCCGCCGAGTTTCCGTCGCCGTCCCGCGGGGAGAACGGCGGGCTCTGCCCGCACCCGCCTAAGGGACCAGTCCCTTAGGTATCCCTTTTTGGGGAACGGCGCGGCGGTCTTCCGCTTTTTGGGCGGCGCTATCGACCCTTACATCACCTGCAGGATCATACACTTCAAGTACTTCGTCTCCGGGGCGGCGGGCAGGATGGGGTGGTCGTAGGCCTGCGTGCGGTATTCCACCATGCGCACGTGCTTCTTCGCGTCCCGTGCCGCCTGGTTGACCATATCCTGAAACATCTCCGTGGAAACATGCTGCGAACACGAACACGTCACCAGGAACCCGCCCGGCCTTGTCAGCTTCAGCCCGCGCAGGTTGATCTCCTTATACCCGCGCAGAGCGCTCTGCACCGCCTGACGGGACTTGGTGAACGCCGGCGGGTCGAGGATGACCAGATCGTACTTCTCCCCCGCGTCCGCCAGCTCGCGCAGGAGGTCAAAGCAGTTATGCGCCTCGAAGCGCACGTCCAGGCCGTTGCGCGCGGCGTTCTCCCGCGCCACTTCCAGCGCTTCCTCGGAAATATCCACGCCCAGCACATCCGCCGCACCGTATTGGGCGGCGTTGAGCGCGAACGAGCCGTTGTGACAGAAACAATCCAGCACCCGCGCCCCGGGACACAGCGGTTGGATGGCGGCGCGGTTCTGCTTCTGATCGAGGAAAAAGCCCGTCTTCTGGCCGTGCATGACGTCCACCAGGTAGAGGATGCCGTTTTCCCGCATCTCCACGCGCTCGGGCACTTCGCCCATGAGCAGCCCTGTCCGCATCTCCAGCCCCTCGTGGCGGCGCACGGGCACGTCGTTGCGCTCATAGACGCCCTTCGCGCCGGTGATCTCGCACAAGAGGCGCGCGAGCATCTCCTTGCGCATATCCATGCCCAGGGAAAGCGTCTGCATGGAGAGCACATTCGCGAATTTATCGACGATCAGGCCGGGCAGGAAGTCCGACTCCGAATAGACCACGCGGCAGCTGTCCACGTCGCACAGGCGCTTTCTGTATTCCCAGGCGGCCTCGAGGCGGCGGCGGAAGAAGGCCTCGTCCACCGCTTCGTCCTGCGTGGTGAGCATGCGCAGGGTGATCTGCGAGCGGGGGTTATAGAGCGCGCGGCCGAGGAACGTGCCCTTGCAGCTGTATACGTCGATGACGTCGCCGGGGGCACATTCGCCCTCGGTGGTCTCGATCTCCGATGCGTAGATCCACGGATGCCCGCCGCGCACGCGCGTTTCGCGGGTCTTGCGAAGGATCGCCTTTGCCATAGTCTGCCTCCCGTATTCGAGCTTTCTCCATGATACCACATTTTCCGCCGCTTGTCGAATCGTTCGCGCGTTGACGGGCGGCGGCGGGGTGTGCTATAATTTTTTGGGGGACATCCCCCGGCAGGAAGGTAACACGGTGTTCGCCGCCCCCGGCGTTTTACCAAAGGGGGTGATGGTCATGACGGACTATGAACTGCTCATGGTCATCCTGACGATACTCGCTTTGTTGTTCGCAGTGAACAATAAGAAGTAAGCGAACCGCCGTGTATCGCGACTACACGGCGGTTCATCTTTGACCTAGGTCGGGGGTGCAAGCACCTGTTCGCAGTCCCTTCCTGCCGTCATTATAACACAGTTGGCGCGCGCCGTCAAGCGCGGGAGGCAGGCATGGAAGCAAAGCGGCTCAACAAGTTCATCGCCGACAGCGGCTACTGCTCGCGGCGCGAGGCCGACCGGCTCATCGCCGAGGGGCGGGTGCGCGTGGACGGGCGCGTGGGCGTTTTGGGCGACCAGGTGCAGCCCGGCATGCGCGTGGAGGTGGACGGCAAGGCCCTCTCCGGGCGCGGCGAGCGCGTGTACCTGATGCTCAACAAGCCGGTGGGCATCGTCTGCACCACCGACCCGCGCGAGAGGTACAACGTCGTCTCCTACCTCAACTACCCCATCCGCGTCTTCCCCGTGGGGCGGCTCGACCGCGAGAGCGAGGGGCTGCTTCTGCTCACCAGCGACGGCGAGATCGTCAACCGCCTACTGCGCGCCGTGGGCGGGCACGAGCGCGAATACGAGGTGACCGTAGACCGCCCCGTGACCCGCGAGTTCGTAGAAAGCATGCAGGCGGGCGTGCCGATCCTGGACACGGTGACGCTGCCCTGCCGCGTGCGCAAAACGGGCGAGAAGTCGTTCAACATCGTACTGGTGCAGGGGCTGAACCGGCAGATCCGCCGCATGTGCGAGGCGCTGGGCTATCGCGTGACGCGCCTGCGCCGCGTGCGCATCATGCACATCCGCCTGGGCGACCTGCGCCCCGGCCAATGGCGGGAACTGACGCAGAAGGAGCTGGACGGGCTGGAGAAGGCGGGAATTTATCGCAAAACGTTCTCATAAATACAACGCTTTGACACACTTTTTCCACAAACAGCCGTTATAATGCAGACAACGCCGAAAGGCGTCACCCTTCCCCCCTCTTAGAAGCCTCCGGGAATGCCGACCCGGGGGCTTCACCCTTTTGGGCAAAACGAAAACGCCCCCTTCGCGGGAGGCGTTTATCGCAAATGCTCGCGGCGCGCAGCCTTTGCCGATCCCCTATTCTTCCCCCTCGCCCTGCGACGCATAGTAGGTGGAGGGCGCGGGCGGGTTGCAGTTGGGGCAGGGCGTGAGGCCGAAATCCTCGATGGCCTGGCGCACGGTGAGGGTGCGGCCGTTCTGCTGGCCTTCGCAGGTGGGGCCGGTGTGGTAGTTGACGGCGTTGGTAAAGACGCTGTACACGGTGGTGTTGTAGATCTGCTCATCGGTGAGCTGCGGCTGCGCCGGGGCGGTCTCGCCATCGCCGAGGGCGGCGGCTTCGGCGGCCTCCTGCTGCATGAGCAGTTCCTCGATGTTGGAAAGCGCGGTGACGGTGTCCTCCTGCGGGGCGCGGGTAGCGGCCACGGGCGCCGCAGGCTGCGGCAGAACGGTGGGAACGCTGGAAGGCTTGAACAGCGGCAGGCAGAACAGCAGCAGCGCCGCGCACGACAGCGCCGAGACCAGCACGCGGCCGCGCAGCGCGAACGAGCGCGTGCGCCAGATCCACAAAAGCCCGATCGGAGGCAAAAGCAAACACAGCGCGATCTTCAGCGCCGTGCGTCGCTTGCCTTCGCCGCCCGGCCTTTTGAGGTTGGGCGAATAGGCGTTGCTGGTGGAGCCGCCGTAGCGTCCTGCGTCGCTTGTCTGCACGTGATCTCCTCCGTTTTCTCAGGCGTTGGCGCGCATGCGCTCCAGGGCGCGGGCGAGCTGGTCGGGACAGCTGGTGCCGGCGCGGCACTGGATGCCCTTGAGCCGGCGGATGACCTCCTCGGCGCGCATGCCTTCCACCAGCCGCGAAAGGCCCTGCGTGTTGCCTGTGCAGCCGCCGATGAAGCGCACATGGCGCACGATGTCGCCGTCCATCTCGATCTCGATCTGCCTTGAACAGGTGCCGTGCGTGGTATAGCGGTACATTGGATCGGTCCCTTCGTCCAAATGGATACGTTTCATTATACGCCGGCAGGGAAAAGATGTCAAGCGGCGGCTTTTTTTCGCCCATTTTGTCTTGAAAATCAACGGGGTTCGATGTATGATATAGGGGGAAAATAACGCAGGAGGTTTCATACCATGAGTATTCGCAAGGTACCCTTTGGCACTCTGGAGAACGGCGAAGCGGCCGACCTCTACATCCTCACCAACGCTTCCGGCGCTTCCGTGGAGATCACCAACTTCGGCGGCATCATCCGCGCCATCAACGTGCCCGACCGCGAGGGCAAGCTCGGCAACGTCGTGCTCGGCTACAAGGACGTCTCCGGCTATCAGCCCCTGTGCGGCTATCTGGGCGCGCTCATCGGCCGCGTGGGGAACCGCATTGCCGACGGCAAGTGCGTACTGGATGGCAAGGAGCTTACGTTGGCCAAGAATGAGGGCGGCGTGACCCACCTGCACGGCGGCAACGTTGGCTTCGACCGCAAGTTCTGGGACGTAACCCCCATCGAGGGCATTTGCGAGGACAGCCTCATCCTCAAATACACCTCCCCCGACGGCGAGGAGGGCTACCCCGGCACCCTGAAGGTGATGGTCACCTACACCTTCACCGACGACAACGAGCTGGTCATCCACTACGAGGCCGTTTCCGACAAGGACACGCTCTGCAACCTCACCAACCACACCTACTTCAACCTCGCGGGCGAGGGCAGCGGCACCATCGAGGACCACGTGATCGAGATCGACGCCGACACCTTCACCGCCGTTTCCGACAAAAAGTGCATCCCCACCGGCGAGATGCGTCCCGTGGGCGGCACGCCCTTCGATCTGCGCGAGCCGAAGCGCATCGGCGACGGCATGGCCCTGACCGACAAGGACGAACAGCTCACCTACGGCAACGGCTACGACCACAACTTCAACTTGAACGGCGAGGGCCTGCGCTTTGCCGTGGAAGTGTCCGAACCCACCACCGGCCGCGTGATGCAGGTGTACACCGACATGCCCGCCGTGCAGTTCTACGCCGGCAACGGCCTGGAGAGCGTCAACCCCGGCTCCTGCGGCCGCAACTACCACAAGCACGAGGGCTTCTGCCTGGAGACCCAGTACGCGCCGGATTCCATCAACCACCCCGAGTTCCCGGACAGCGTGCTGCGCGCCGGCGAAAAGTACGATTTTGTGACCATCTTCACCTTCGACGTCGAATAACCGTTTTTTCCGGCGCGGGATGGAGCCTCCGTCCCGCGCCTATCTGACCGTAAAGGAGTTTTGCCCGCATGCAAGTCCGCACACGCTTCGCGCCCAGCCCCACGGGGTATCTGCACCTGGGCGGCCTGCGCACAGCGCTTTATACCTATTTGTTCGCCCGCCGCAACGGGGGCAAGTTCATTTTGCGCATCGAGGACACCGACCAGGAGCGCGAAGTTCCCGGCGCGGTGGAGAAGATCTACGCTTCGCTGGCCGCCGCCGGCCTTTCCTACGACGAAGGCCCGGACGTGGGCGGCGAGTACGGCCCCTACATCCAGACGCAGCGGCGCGACCTCTACCTGCCCTACGCGCAGGAGCTGGTCAGGCGCGGCGGCGCTTACTACTGCTTCTGCACCAAGGAGCGGCTGGACGAGGCGCGCGCACAGGCGGAGAAGGAGGGCAAGACCTTCAAGTACGACAAGCACTGCCTGCATCTCTCCCCGGAAGAGGTGCAGCGCCGCATCGAGGCGGGCGAGCCCTACGTCATCCGCCAGAACGTGCCCACCGAGGGCAAGGCCGGCTTTGACGATCTGCTCTACGGCCACGTGGAGGTGGACTGCTCGACCCTGGACGACAACGTGCTCATCAAGGCCGACGGTCTGCCCACCTACAACTTCGCCAACGTGGTGGACGACCATTTGATGGCCATCACCCACGTGATGCGCGGCACGGAATACCTCTCCAGCGCGCCAAAGTACAATTTGCTCTACGAGGCCTTCGGCTGGACGCCGCCGACGTATATCCACCTGCCCGTGGTCATGCGCGACGCCACCCGCAAGCTCTCCAAGCGCTACGGCGACCCCTCGTTTGAGGACCTGCTGGACATGGGCTATCTGCGCGACGCCATCATTAACTTCATCGCCCTGCTCGGTTGGAGCCCGCGCAGCGAGCGCGAGTTCTTCACGCTCAAGGAGCTGGAGGAGTGCTTCGATGTCGAGGGCCTCAACAAGTCGCCCTCCATCTTCGACATGGACAAACTGACGTGGTTCAACGCCGAATACATGCGCAAGCTGTCCCCCGAGGCGTTTTACGAAGTGGCCAAGCCGTGGATGGCGAAGGTGCTGGATCCCGAGCGCTTCGACCTCAAGCGCCTTGCCGAACTTTTGCAGGCGCGCACGGAGGTCCTTAATCGCATCCCCGGCATGATCGGCTTCCTTGCCGAGATGCCGGAGTT
>DVGE01000199.1 GCA_018712885.1 Candidatus Pullichristensenella stercoripullorum
TCCTCGACGAGGCGACGAGTTCCATCGACACGCGCACCGAGGCCATCGTGCAGCGCGGCATGGACGCCCTGATGCAGGGCCGCACCGTGTTCGTCATCGCCCACAGGCTTTCCACCGTGCGCAATTCCAACGCCATCATGGTGCTGGACCACGGCCGCATCATCGAGCGCGGCACGCACGACGATCTGCTCAAGCTCAAGGGCACCTATTATCAGCTCTACACCGGCGCCCTCGAACTCGATTAGAGGGGGAATGGGCGGCCGCCCATCCCTGCCCCAAAGACGGCCCCCGTTGCGAACGCGCTTCGCGGCGGGGGCCGGCGCATATCCGCGTTCGCGCCCGTCGCCTGTCGATAAGTTGACGGAAGAAACGCTGAAAACTTTTCATTGAAAATCCCGCTGGGTATTATTATAATATAAAGAAGAATGTATGCGCGCGGCGGACGCCCTGCGCCGCGCGTTTGTCTGCCCAAAGATCGAGCCGGGAACGGCGGGAGGAGGACATGCGATGCACACACAGAGCGGTTCGCCGCAGAAGGGGGCTTCCCGGTGGGAGAGGTATCTCTTCGCGGCGCTGACGGCCCTTGAATTCCTGATGTCCTTTACGTTCCTGGGGTATATCCACATCGAGCCCATCTCCATCACCATAGCCTACCTGCCCATCCTCATCGCGGGCTGCTTCCTTGGCGTGGGCGCGTCCACCGCCATGGGCTTCTTCTTTGGCCTCTCCAGCCTTTACAAGGCCACCGCCTATTATGTGATGCCGCTGGACAAAGTCTTTTCGCCCTTCCTGAGCGGTTCACCGTTGGGCAGCCTGGTCCTGAGTATTGGCATGCGCGCGCTTTTTGGCTTCCTCATCGGCGCGCTGTTTGCCGCGGGCAAGCGGACGCGCCATCCCCGCGTTTGCCTGGGCCTCATATCCCTGTTCGCGCCGAAATTACATTCGCTGCTCGTCTACGCGGCCATGGGTCTGCTGTTCCCCGAACTGGGGCGGGGCGTCGCCACCGCCTTCCGCATCGGCGTCAGCGACGTATTGCTGGCGGTGCTCTGCGCGCTGGTCATCGAGCTTTTGTGGTTCCTGTTGCGGCGCCGGGAAGTGCAGGGTTTCCGCGCCTTTCTGGAGCGTTCCCGCCGCGGCCAGCGGCAGGGATGGAGATTCCACTGCGCCTGGGCGCTCCTGCTGCTGGGCATACTCTGCGCGGCGATCGCTTCGACGTTCTATTTTGCCCAGCGCATGAGTTATATGCTGGGCGTGCATGGCCTGTCGCTCTCCTATGAAGCGGGGCGGGACCTATTGCATTTGCAGGTACAATCGCTGCTGGCAACGGCGGCGTTGAGCTTTCTGCTGGTCCTCTGCCTGCTGGCCGCCTATCAGTACCTTTCCTACCGCGAATATGTGGGCCAACTGGACGCGGTCACCGGCATCATGGGGCGAAAGATGTTCAACCGCTATTGCGAGGAAGCCTTGAAGGATATGGCAGATCTACCGGCGGGGTCGGGCTGGTTCCTGTTTGTGGATGTGGATTACTTCAAATCCATCAACGATACGCTCGGGCATCCGGTGGGAGACCTGGTCCTCAAGCGCATCGCTCAGACGCTGACGGAGATATTCGCCGCCGACGGAGGCATTGGCAGGATGGGCGGCGACGAATTCGCGGTGTTGCTCGCGGGCCCCATGCCAAAGGAAGAGCTGTGCGGGCGCATGGATGCGTTCCTTTCCGCGATCTCCGCCATCCTCGACGCTCCCGAGACGGTGTCGTGCAGCATCGGCGCCTGCCGCTTTGAAAGCCCCCAGGAGCTGCCGTCGCTCTACGCGCAGACCGACCGCCTGCTCTACGCCGCCAAACGCCACGGCCGGGCCTGCTACATCATGGGCTCCCTGCAAGGCGGCGAGCTGCGGCTGTTCGACGCCTGAGGGATCTTTGCGGGAGCCGCGCGTTCCGGGCGATGCCCGGCGCACATTTCTTCTTGCGCAAGCGGACTTTGCCATGTATAATGGATGACAAAAGGCGTGGACTGGAGGTGGGGGAATGTCGACATTGAAGGAAGTCGCGCGCAGAGCGGGCGTTTCCGCCAGCACCGTTTCCCGGGTGCTGAGCAAAAAACTGCATGTCGATGAAAAGACGGAACAGCGCGTCATGCGCGCCATCGAAGAACTGAATTACCACCCCAACCCGCTTGCCCGCGCGTTGCGGGAAAAGCGCAGCTACATCCTGGCGCTCGTCGTTCCCGGCATCGAGAACCAGATCTGGCCGCTGGTGGCGCGCGGCGTAGAGCGCATCGCGCGCCGGCACAACTATTCCGTGCTGCTGTGCAATACCGATAACGACGTCGATCTGGAAAAGCAGAGCTTTGTCCGGCTGCGCCAGCAGTGGGTGGACGGCATCATCGTCGCGCCGGCGAAGGACACCGGCCCGCATATCCTCAGCGCCGTGCAGGAGGGCTTCCCCCTGGTGCAGGTGATCCGCGGGCTGGAGGACAAGCGCATCGACGCCGTGATGGTCGACAATTTCCGCATCGCCTACGCCGCGGTCGAGTACCTTTACAAGACGGGCCACCGCCACATCGCCATCGCCAGCGGCCAGCAGGAGCTGAACATCTACCGCCAGCGCCTGGCAGGATACAAACAGGCCATCGCCGATTTCGGCCTGCCCGCCGACGATTCCCTCGTCTTTCAGGAGATCAAGGAGCTGAACAACCTCTACCGCCTCACGCAGCAGAAGATCCGCGACGGCGTGACGGTCGACGCCATCGTCGCCACCAGCGACCCCAAGGCAATCGTTGTCATGCGCGCCCTGCGGGACGTGGGGCTGTCCATCCCCCATGACATCTCCGTGATCGGCATAGACAATATCGAACAGAGTTTTTACGTCGAACCACCCCTGACGACGCTCGCCCAGCCCTTTGTGGAGATGGGGGAGCTGGCGGCGCAGAAGCTCATCTTCCACATCAACCACCCGGACGACTATACGCCGGCCACGGATCTGCTCAATTTCGAATTGATCATCCGCCGTTCCACGCGCTGAAGGGTCAGACGCGCGCTCGCGGCCTTTTTGCCCCCGCCAAGGGGCTTTTTCTTTTGCACAAGTATAATAACGTTTGCATGAGCGGATTGCACACTGTGCTGAAATGTAAAGAAGATGTATATAAATCAATTATTTGCTTGATTTTATTGTTTTTCCATGGTACAATATGCCCATAAAAGGGAGGCTTCTTAAACGAATCAGCGCTCAAAACCGCGCATTTTTTTCGAAATATCATGCAAACGATTGTGTAACGCCGAAATGCAAACCGCCAGGCGGTTTGACATAATGAAGGAGGTATCCCCATGAAGAGAGTCCTGACCCTGGTGATGGCGCTGGTCCTGCTGTTGACCGCCGCCAGCTTCGCCTCCGCGGAGGAGGAGACGATCGTCATTGGTTCGCTGCAGGATATCAGCGGCGGCGCGATGCAGGCCGGCCTTGCGATGATGCAGGGCGCTGAGTTGGCGGCGGATGAGATCAACGCCAACGGCGGCATCAATGGCAAGAAGATCGAGTTCATCAACTACGACACCAAGGGCGATGTACAGGAGGCCATGAACGCCTACATGCGCCTGGTCGAGCAGGACAACGCGGTCGCGGTCGTCGGCCCGCCGATCTCCAACATCGGCTCCGCCCTGCGCGACACCGCCATCGAGAAGCAGGTGCCGATCGTGGGCGCGTTCATCGTCAGCTCCATCACCAAGTATCCCGAGACGGGCGAGGCGGTCCCCTACAACTACCTCGTGCAGCCGACCAACGAGTACGCCGGCGAGCTGCAGGCCAGCTATCTCGTCAATGAGCTGGGCCTGACCAAGATCGCCCTGTTCTACAACCAGGACAACTCCTTCGGCGTTTCGCAGATCGAGTCCTTCCGCGCCTATGTGGAAGCGCACGGCGGCGAGATCGTTTCCGAACAGGTCATCACCGATAACGACAAGGACTACAAGACCCAGTTGACCAAGATCCTCGCTTCCGGCGCGGAAGCCATTTTCGCCCCCAACTATCCCGAGGAGAACACGCTCTACTGCCAGCAGCTCAACCAGCTGGGCATGAGCGAGTCCATCGTCACCATGGGCGGCTTGGACTACGCGCCTCCCTTCCTGAACACGGTGCCCGATCCCACGGTGGTGGACAACGTGTACTTTGCCATCAACTGCGCCTTTGACGAGGAGCATCTGCAGGATCTCAACGCGCGCTTTGTCGAGAAGTACCTTGAGCCGGATACCGTCGTGGACGACAACACCATCTCCGTCAAGGTCTACCTCGGCTACGACGCCATGATGTGCATCGCCAAGGCCATCGAGTACATCGGCGATGGCGAGATCACCGGCGAAGCCATCAACACCGCGCTTGAGGACATGCCGGCCTACGAAGGCATGGCGGGCACGCTGGACTTCTCCGCGGAGAGCCACCAGCCCATCGGCCTGACGATGGTCATGTACAAGATCGAGAAGGGCGAGAACGTCAAGATCGGTCGCTATCAGCCGGTCGAATAAAGGCTTGACGGCTTCAGTGCGGGGGCAAACGGGGTTTGTCCCCGCACGATCAGGTATCGCGCTTTTCACGCGGGCCGCCATCCAAGGAAGCAGAGCGCGGCGGTCATTCATTCCAGCAAGGATGGAGGGTCGGACAATTGTTGAGCATTTACATCCAGGCGGGCATCAACGCGCTTTCCCTGGGCGCCGTATACGCCACCATCGCGGTGGGGTATGCGCTGATCTTCAACATACTGAAATTTTCCAACTTTTCGCATAGCGGCGTGCTGGTGGTAACGGCCTACATAGGCTACGTCATCCAGAACGCGCTGCAGACCAATTTCTGGGTCACGCTGCTGCTCACGGCGATCTGCGGCGGGCTCCTGGCTCTGATCGTGGAATTTGTCGCCTTCCGCAACCTTCGCCTTCGCAAGGCGAACGTGATGCTGTATTTCGTCTCGTCCATCACCATGGGCATGCTGCTGGAAAACATCATCACGGTGGTCTTCGGAAGCGCGTTCGTTTCATATCCCGTGTTCTTTGAACCGAGTTTCTTCCGTTGGAACGGCATCGTCTTCATCGTCACCGACATCCTCATGCTGGCGATGTCGCTCCTTTCCCTGGCGCTTTTGATGATCGTGCTCTACAAAACGCGCCTTGGCACCGCCATCCGCGCCCTGTCCATGGATCGGGAGACCACCAGTCTGATGGGCGTCAACGTCACGCTCATCATCATGGCCACCTTTTTTGTATCGGGCATGCTCGGCGGCGTATCGGGCATGTTCCTGGGCATCAACTATTCGCTGTATCCCCGTTTGGGCTCACTGGTGGTCAAGGGCTTCATCGCCTCCGTCATCGGCGGCCTTGGCTCCATCAACGGCGCGGTCATCGGCGCGTTCCTGCTGGGCATCATGGAAGTCGTTCTGGTGTGGATCGACGCCATTGGCTCCGGCTGGTCGCAGGTCGTGATCTTCCTGGTGATGATCGTCTTCCTGACGCTGCGTCCGCAGGGCATCGCCGGCAAGATCATCCGCGAGAAGGTTTGACCAGGCACGACCTGTAAAGGTGGAGGAAGCATATGTCATATTACATCACCGTACTCACCAACGTGGGCATAACGCTCGTGGGCGTGCTGTCCGTGTTCGTCGTGACCGGCCTCACCGGGCTGTTCACGCTGGGCCAGGCGTCCTTCATGGCCATCGGCGCGTATGCGGCGGGCATACTGGCAAAGATGCTCGGCTGGGGCTTTATCCCCAGCGCGCTGGCCGCGATGCTGGCCGGCGGCTTCATGGGCCTGCTCATCGCCCTGCCCACGGTGCGCCTGCGCAGGGACTACATCGCCCTGATCACCTTCGGCTTTGGCCAGGCCGTCACCTCGGTCATCAACAACCTCAGCGGCATCACGGGCGGCGCCACGGGCCTTACGTCCATCCCCAAGTACACCACGCCCTGGCACGTGCTGATCTCGCTCGTCATCATCGGCGCCATCGTCTGGAACCTGAAAAACTCGCGCTTCGGCCGGCAGTGCGTGGCGTTGAAGAGCGATGAACTGGCGGCGAACGCGATGGGCATCAACGTTACCCGCATCAAGACCATCGCCTTTGTGATCGCCAGCATGCTCACCGCCTATGGCGGCGTGCTCTACGCCTTCCATACCACCTACGCCGACGCGAAGATCTTCACCTGGAACCGCTCGGCGGAGTGGCTGATCGTGGTGTTCTTCGGCGGCATGGGCTCGATGACGGGCGCGCTGCTGGCGGGCATCCTCCTGGGCATCCTGCCGGAGCTGCTGCGCGCCACGGACAATCTGCGCATCATCATCTACTGCCTGGTGGTGCTCATCACCATCAACTTCCGTCCGCAGGGCATGCTGGGCACCTATGAGTTCAGCATCAAGCGCCTCGTGGCGCGGCTGCGCAGGCCTTCCAGCGCCGGCGGGAAAGGAGGGAACGCCGCATGAGCTGCCTCGAAGTGAAGAACGTTTCCAAATCCTTCAGCGGCATCAAGGCCGTGCAGAACGTGTCGCTCAAGGCGGAGCGCGGCAAGATCGTTTCCATGATCGGGCCGAACGGCGCCGGCAAGACCACGACGTTCAACCTCATCACTGGCATCTATCCCATCGACGGCGGCGAGATCACGCTCGATGGCGTGAGCCTGGTGGGAAAGCCGCAGCACGCCATCTCCCTGATGGGCGTCGGCCGCACATTTCAAAATATCCGTCTTTTTCAGGGCATGAGCGTGATCCAGAACGTCATGACCGGCTACGACCCCCGCCTCACCTACAACCTGTTCGACGGCATGCTCTGCACGCCCCGCCGCCGGCGGATGGACAGGGAATCCCTGGAGCGCTCCATGGCGGCGCTGGAGATCGCCGGCATCGCCGACTACGCGCAGGAGAACCCCTCGAAGCTGCCTTACGGCCTGCAACGCAAACTGGAGATCGCCCGCGCGCTGGTGACGCAGCCGAAGCTTTTGCTGCTGGATGAGCCGGGCGCGGGACTGAATCCCGCCGAGGTCACAGACCTCATCCGGCTGATCCGCCGCCTGCAGGAGACCATGGATCTCGCCATCCTCATGATCGACCACCGCATGAAGCTCATCATGGAGCTCTCGGAGTACATCTACGTGCTCAATTTCGGCACCATGCTCGCCGAGGGCACGCCGGCGCAGATCCAGCAAAACGACGAGGTCAACAGGGCCTACATGGGCGAGGAGGGCTGACGATGCTGCTACAGATCAAGGACCTGGTCGTCGCCTATGGCCAGATCGACGCGCTGCACGGCATTTCCCTGAACGTCGAGCAGGGGCAGATCGTGGCCATCATCGGCGCCAACGGCGCGGGCAAGACGACGTTGCTCAACGCCATTTCCGGCGTTTTGCCGGTGAAGAGCGGCTCGATCATCTTCGACGGCAAGCCGCTTCCCGGCAGCGTGCATGGCATCGTCCAGCACGGCATCACCCAGGTGCCGGAGGGCCGCAAGATCTTCGCGGGGCTTTCCGTCGAGGAGAACCTTGTCATGGGCGGCTTTTCCACCAGCAAGGCCAAGAGCAAGGAGAATATCGACAGGATGTTTTCCCTCTTTCCCATCCTCAAGGAGCGCCGCCGCCAGCAGGCGGGCACGCTCTCCGGCGGCGAACAGCAGATGCTCGCCATCGCTCGCGGCATGATGGCCGAGCCGCGCCTGCTGCTGCTCGACGAGCCCTCGCTGGGCCTGGCGCCGATCATCGTCAAGCAGGTGTTCTCGCTGATCGCGCAGATCCGCGAGATGGGCTATACCATCGTGCTCGTCGAACAGAACGCGCAGCAGGCCATGCGCCTGAGCGACCATACCTACGTGCTGGAAAACGGCTGCATCCGCATCGACGGCACCTCTGAGGAGATGCTGGCCAACAAGGACGTCATCGAAGCCTATCTGGGCGAGAAGCAGGAGTAGTGCATATGGCGGCATTTGAAAAATTCCATTATCAGACGCTCGAACAGCTCAAGGCGGAGATCGCCGCCCTGGGCCTGGAGCTCCCCCTGTCGGAAGACCTTTCCCCGTTGGCGCAGAGCGTGCGCGTGGGGAACAGGGTCGCTCCCAATTCCATCGCCGTTTTGCCGATGGAGGGCTGCGACAGCGCGCTGGATGGCACGCCCAGCGACCTGGTGATGCGCAGATACCGGCGCTTCGCCGCGGGCGGGGCCGGGCTTCTCTGGTTCGAAGCCTGCGCGGTCACGCCCGAGGGCCGGGCCAACGAGCTGCAAATGGCCATCCATGAAGGCGACCTCGACGTGTTCCGCGCCCTGATCGAGCAGACGCGCGCGGCGGCGCAGGAGCGCTGCGGCCACCGGCCGTTGACCATCCTGCAGCTGACCCATTCCGGTCGCTATTCCCGGCCTGTCGGCCACGCGCCGGCGCCCGTCATCGTGCAGCACGACCCGCTGCTCGATCCGCCCGTCGGCTTGGGGCCGGATTCTCCGGTGGCGACGGACGAGTACCTGGAAGGGCTGATCCCCAAGTTCGTCAAGGCGGCGCTGCTGGCGCAGGAGGCGGGCTTCGACGGCGTGGACATCAAGGCTTGCCACCGCTATCTGCTCAGCGAGCTGCTCGGCGCCTTTGAGCGCCCGGGAAAATACGGCGGCAGCTTCGAAAACCGCACGCGACTGCTGTTGGAGATCGTCGACGCGGTCAAGGCCGCGGTGCGGCCGGATCTCATCGTCGCCTGCCGGCTCAACGTTTATGACGCGCATCCTTACCCGAGCGGCTTCGGCGTCGACAAGGCCGATTTCCGCAAGCCGGACCTCGCGGAACCGGTAAAGCTGGCGAAGCTGCTTGCGGAGCACGGCGTCGAGCTGCTGTGCGTCACGGCGGGCAACCCCTATTACAGCCGCCCGTATGTGGGCAGGCCGTTCGACGCCCCGGTGCTCGGCGCGGCGATGCCGGACGAGCACCCGCTGGAGGGCTGCGCGCGCCTCTACGCCCTGGCCGCGGAGATCGCCGCGGCGGTGGACATCCCCGTGGTGGGTACGGGTTACAGCTATCTGCGCCAGTACCTGCCCTACGCCGGGGCCGCGAATATCGCCGCTGGCAGAGCGCGCTTCATGGGTCTTGGACGCGAGAGCTTTGCCTATCCCGACGCGCCGCTGGATATACTGCGCGGCGGCGCCATGGACGCCAAAAAAGTCTGCATCAGCTGCAGCAAGTGTACGCAGATCATGCGCGACCATGGAAGAACGGGCTGCGTCGTGCGCGACGCGGCGCAGTACGCGCCCATGTACAAGGAATATCGCAGGGAAGCGGAACTGCGCGCAAATTCAAAAGAGGACTGATTTGCACATGAGAAAAGTTGCCATTGTTACGGGAGGGAACCGGGGCATCGGTTTGGCCATTATCCGCAATATGGTGCGCGACGGATACGTCGCCTGCACGATCGGCACGAGCGACGAGAGCGTCTGCAAACCAGCGTTTGACGAAATGCGCGCGCAGGGAGGAGAGCTCTTCTACTTTCGCGGCAGCATCGCCAGCGATGCCGACCGGCGCGCTTTCGTGGAAGAAGTCGTCAAGCGCTACGGGCGCGTGGACGTGCTGGTCAACAACGCGGGCGTCGCGCCAAAAAAGCGCGAGGACGTACTGGTCTGCACGGAGGAATCGTTCGACCGCGTCGTCGGCATCAACGTCAAGGGCACGCTCTTCATGACGCAGCTGGTGGCGCGCGAGATGCTCCGGCAAGCGCCCTGCGAGGGGCGGATGCGCGGCGTCATCGTCAATATCTCCAGCTTTTCTTCATTCGTTTCTTCCCCGAACCGCGCGGAATACTGCGTCAGCAAGGCCGGGGTCTCGATGCTCACCCGCCTCTTTGCCGACCGCCTGGCCGGGGAGGGGATCTACGTCTACGAGGTGCAGCCCGGCGTGATCCGCACGGACATGACCAGCGCCGTGGTCGAAAAGTACGACCGGCTGCTGGCCGGGCCCCAATTCCCCATCCATCGCTGGGGGCTTCCGCAGGACGTGGCCGACGCCGTTTCCATTTTCACCAGCGGCAAACTCGCCTATTCGACCGGCGAGGTCCTGCATGTGGACGGCGGCTATATGAACATACGGTCGATCTGAACCGGGAGGGACTATGGGCAACATTTTCACACTCGACGGGGCCGACGTCGCCGTGCGCGCGGCGGCGGCCGTCGTCGTTGGCACGGGCTGCGCCGGCTACAACGCCGCGGATTGCCTGTACGATTATGGCGTGCGCGACGTGCTGCTCGTCACCGATCATCGCAAGGGCGGCACCTCGCGCAACACGGGCTCCGACAAGCAGACCTACTACAAGCTGACCCTGGCGGGGGAAGCGCCCGATTCCGTGCGCGCGATGGCGCGCACGCTGTTTGAAGGCGGCTGCGTAGACGGCGACCAGGCGCTTTGCGAAGCCGCGCTGTCTGTCAAGTGCTTTCTCAAGCTCTGTCAAATGGGTGTGCCCTTTCCCACCAACCGCTATGGCGAATACGTGGGCTACAAGACCGACCATGACCCGCTCTGCCGCGCCACGTCGGTCGGCCCGCTGACCAGCCGCAGGATGACCGAAGCGCTGGAAGCCTCCGTGGAGAAGAAGGGCATCGAAGTGCTCGATCGCCATCAGGCGGTGGCCATCCTCACCGACGAAGGCCGCGTAGCGGGAGTGCTTTGCCTGACGCGCACAGAGCCGCGCCCCCGCTACGAAGCGATCTTCACGCAAAACGTCGTCTATGCCACGGGCGGGCCTGCGGGCGTCTATCAGGATGTCTGCTATCCGCTGGGGCACCAGGGCATGAGCGGCTTGCTCTTTTTGGCGGGCGCGGCGGGGAAAAACCTCACGGAATGGCAGTACGGCCTTGCCTCGCTGCGGCCCCGCTGGAACGTCTCGGGCACGTACATGCAGGCCCTGCCGCGCTTCGTCTCCACCGACGCGGAGGGCGGCGACGCGCGGGAATTTCTGCAGGACGCCATCCCGGACGCTGGCGAGCTGCTGTCCATGATCTTTCTCAAGGGCTATCAATGGCCCTTCGACGCGCGCAAGGCGCAGGAGGGCTCCTCGCGGCTCGATCTGCTCGTCTATCAGGAAACGAAGTGCAAGGGACGCCGGGTGTGGCTCGATTTCACGCGCGATCCCCTGGGCGACGCCTTTTCTCTGGACGCGCTCGTCCCCGAGGCCCGGGAATACCTGCGCAGGTCTGGCGCGCTTTTGCGAACGCCCATTGAGCGTCTGCGGCGGATGAACGCCCCGGCGATCGACTTTTACCGCTCCAGGGGCGTCGATCTTGCGCGGGACATGCTCGAGATCGCCCTGTGCGCCCAGCACAACAACGGCGGCGTCGCCGTGGATCGCTGGTGGCAGAGCGGCGTTCGCGGCCTGTTCGTGGTCGGCGAAGCGGCGGGCACGCACGGCGTCTGCCGGCCCGGCGGTTCGGCGCTCAACGCGGGTCAGGTGGGCTCCGAACGCGCGGCGCGCTACATCGCCGCGCACGCGCCCGTCGCGCCGCGGCCCGAACAGTCCTTGGCGCGCTGCCGGGAACAGATCGCCGGCGCCGTGCGCCTCGGCCTCGGCGCGCTGCGCGGCTCCTCCAACCTCGAGGAGGCGGCGCGCGAGGCAAAGCAGGCCATGAGCCGCGTCGCCGCGGCCGTGCGCGATGGCGCGCAGATCAGCGCTCTGTTGGAGACCACGCGCGAGCGTCTGCGCGGATTTGCCGGCGCCGTGCGCATCGCCGCGCCCACGCAGCTTTACGCGCTCTATCGCTTTTACGACATACTGATCAGCCAGCTGATGTGCCTGGCGGCGATGGAAGATTACATCGCCCATGGCGGCAAGAGCCGCGGCTCGGCGATCTATTCCGACACGGCTGGCAAAAAACCCTTTGACGCGCTGCCGGAACAGTGCCGCTTCACGCTGGATGCCGGCGATCTTTCCGGGCGCGTGCAGGAAACGCGCCTGTGCGCGGCGAATTGGACTGTACAGTGCGACTGGCGGGATGTGCGCCCCATCCCGGAAGAGGATGATGTGTTCGAGACCGTCTGGCGCGCCTACCGAGAAACGGGCAACGTGGACTGAGCCGCGCCCGGAAAACAGAAATGGGGGATACCTATGCTTTTGGATCTGCGTGCGAAGGATACCTGCCGCTACGATGCCGTTTCCCTGGGCGAGATCATGCTCCGGCTGGATCCCGGCGATAGCCGCGTGCGCTGCGCGCGCTCCTTCCGCGCCTGGGAGGGCGGGGGAGAGTACAATGTGGCGCGCGGCCTGCGCCGCTGCTTTGGCATGGATACCGGCGTGGTCACGGCGCTGGCGCAGAATGACGTCGGCTACCTGATCGAGGATCTCATTCTCCAGGGCGGCGTGGATACGTCGATGATCCGCTGGGTGCCCTTTGACGGCATCGGCCGCAAGGTGCGCAACGGCTTGAACTTCACCGAGCGCGGTTTTGGCGTGCGCGGCGCGCTGGGCGTTTCCGACCGCGCGAACACCGCCGCCTCGCAGCTCAAACCCGGCGATGTGGATTGGGACGACGTCTTTGGCCGCCGTGGAGCGCGCTGGTTCCATACCGGCGGCATCTTCGCCGCGCTGTCGGAGACGACGGCGGAGGTGGTCATCGAGGCGGTCAAGGCGGCGAAGCGCTACGGCACGATCGTCTCCTATGATCTCAACTACCGCGCTTCCCTCTGGCGCGACATCGGCGGTCAGGAAAAGGCGCGGGCGGTCAACCGCGAGATCGCGCCCTACATCGACGTCATGATCGGCAACGAGGAGGACTTCACCGCCTGCCTCGGCTTTGAGGTCAAGGGCAACGACGCAAAGCTCAAAAAGCTGGATCTGGACGGCTATCGCGCGATGATGGACGAGGTCGCCGCCGCCTATCCGAACTTCAAGGTGATCGCCACCACGCTGCGCGAGGTGTGTTCCGCCACGGTCAACAACTGGTCGGCCATGGCCTGGTGCGGCGGGAAGATCTACAAAGCCAAGGACTATCCGCTCCTGGAGATCTACGACCGCGTCGGCGGCGGCGACAGTTTCGCTTCCGGCCTCATCTACGGCCTGATGACCACGGATGATGTGGAAAAGGCCGTCAATTACGGCGCGGCGCACGGCGCGCTGGCGATGACGACGCCCGGCGATACCTCCATGGCCCGGCGCAACGAAGTGGAGAGCCTGATGTCCGGCGGCAGCGCGCGCGTGCAGCGCTGAGCCCTGAAAAGCGACGAAACATCCCCGCGTTCGCCCGCCTGCTCCGGCGGGCGAAGCTTTTGCCCGGGGCCGCGGTGGAAATTTCCCGTTTCGCGCGGCGGCGGGCTGGTTGAAGCGCGTCTCGCGCGTTTATCTATCTATGGAAGCGCCGGCGTTCCGCGCGCCGGCTTTGCGAAAATTCTGTTTGACAGGCCGCCATTTCCACGTATAATAGAGGTTGGGACGCGGCCGGGGCCGCGGACGAAAAAGGACGTGAGGCAAAAGATGCTGCAACTGCAAAATATCGCATGGAGCGCCCCCGACGGGGAACGCATTTTGAAGGGCGTGACCTTGACCGTGCCGGACGATACGCTGATGGTCATCACCGGGCCCAACGGCGGCGGCAAGACCACGCTGGCCAAGGTCATCGCCGGTCTTGAAAAGCCCGAGAGCGGGCGCATACTGCTCGACGGCGAGGACATTACCGACCTGAACATCACCGAGCGCGCGCGGCGCGGCGTCAGCTACGCCTTCCAGCAGCCGGTGCGCTTCAAGGGGCTGGTCGTGCGTCAGCTTTTGGAGCTGGCCGCGGGCGAAACGCTTTCCGAGGCCAGGCTCTGCGATGTGCTCAGCCAGGTGGGGCTGTGCGCGCGCGAATACATCGACCGCGAGGTCAACGCCACCCTCTCCGGCGGCGAGATCAAGCGCATCGAGATCGCCACGGTGCTTCTGCGCCATTCGCGGTTGACCATCTTCGACGAGCCGGAAGCCGGCATCGACCTGTGGAGTTTCAACAACCTCATCGCCGTCTTCCAGAGCCTGCGCAGCACACTGCACGGTTCCATGGTCATCATCTCTCATCAGGAGCGCATTTTGCAGATCGCCGACGAGATCGCCGTCATCTCCGGCGGAGAGTTGACCCATCAGGGCAAGGCGCAGGAGATTTTGCCAGAGCTGATGCGCGGCGCGGGCGTGGCCGCCTGCTGCCGCCAGAAGGAGGCGTTCGCATAATGAGCAACATCCTCGAGGGCCTGCTCAAGGCCGTATCGGACTGGAACGGCAAGTTCACCGGCGCGTTCAATATCCGCGAAAACGGCGAGTGCGCCGGACGGCAGTCCACCAAAAATATCAGGATCGAGAGCAAGACGGACAAGCCGGGCCTGGATATCCGCATCCGCCCGGGAACGAAGGGCGAAACGGTGTCCATCCCCGCCTGCGTCACCCACGGCGGCGTGGACGATCTGGTCTACAACGACTTTTTCGTCGGCGAGGGCGCGGACGTGACCATCGTCGCCGGCTGCGGCGTGCATACCGACAGTGAAGAGCTGGCGCGGCACAACGGCATCCACCGCTTCTTCCTCGAAAAAGGCGCGCATGTCACCTACCTTGAAAAGCATGTGGGCACGGGCAAGGGCGCGGGCGTGCGCAGCATCGACCCGGTGACGGAGATGTTCCTCGAAGAGGACGCGGTGATGACCATGGACACCTCGCAGATCGGCGGCGTGGACAAGTCCCTGCGCAAGACCAGCGCCACGCTTGCCGCTGGCGCCAAGCTGCACATCCATGAGCGCATACTCACCGAAGGCGAGCAGCAGGCGCGCACCGAGTTCGAAGTGCGCATGAACGGCGCGGGCTCCGGTACGGATCTCATCTCCCGCTCCGTGGCGCGCGGCGATTCCCGCCAGTCCTACCGTTCGGTGCTCATCGGCAACGCACCCTGCACGGGCCATTCCGAGTGCGACGCCATCATCGCCGACCACGGCGCGGTGGATGCCGCCCCGGAGCTCTCCGCCAACGACGCCGACGCCGCGCTCATCCACGAGGCCGCCATCGGCAAGATCGCCGGAGAACAGATCATCAAATTGCAAACGCTGGGGCTGACAGAGCAGGAGGCCGAAGCCAGGATCATCGAAGGCTTCCTGCGCTGAGAAGGGAAGGGGGACGCCTGTGAAGCCGCCTGTACTGCTCACCTACAACTTGCAAGGCGAACGCGCCGCGAAGACCCGTCTGGTGGCGATGCGCTTTCGCATCCGCGTGCGAAACGTATCCCCGCTCGAATACGACCGAACCCTGGAAGCGTTGATCGAGAACGCCCCCGAAACGGATGGAATGGGCGAGCCGTTCGCGGAAGAGATGCTCGTGATGGCGAACTTTCCCGCCCCGCTCGTGCAGGCGTTTTTGCAGGGCCTGCGGCGCGCGGGCGTGCGCCCGGCCGCTCTCAAGGCGGTGCTCACGCCCACCAACGCGCGATGGGACTCGCGCACGCTCTACAACGAACTGTGCAAGGAGCGCGAAGCCATCGCCGGGGGCGCCGCCAGCGTACACGCGCCCGCGGTCGAGCCCGCCCACGACGAGGAAAGGCGATGACGCCCGCGGCCCGCATAAGCAAGCTCCGGTTCCCACGCATGGGAGCCGGAGCTTCAGAGCGCTGACAAAGCCCACAACCGCAAAAATCGCTCTGATTAAATGAGAATCAGAAGCGATTTTTGCTTCCGGCGGTGGATTTGCCGAGCCCTACGGGATCGTCAAATCCAGTCGCCCTTGGCGACAAATTTTGCCGCTGGCAAAATTTCCTCGTCAGCTGCACTTGCATCCTGCGGTCACTTA
>DVGE01000200.1 GCA_018712885.1 Candidatus Pullichristensenella stercoripullorum
TTCCCGGAGCTCGCCGCCCGTTTCCGCCTCGTGGCCGCCATCGAAAAGCACCACGAGGAGCGCTACCGCGCCCTTTTGCGCAATGTGGAGACCGCCGAGGTGTTCAAAAAGAGCGAGGTCAAGGTCTGGGAATGCCGCAACTGCGGCCACATCGTCGTCGGCACCGCCGCCCCGGAGATCTGCCCCACCTGCGCCCATCCGCAGAGCTACTTCGAGATCAACGCCGAGAACTACTGAGCTTCATAAAAACCGCGCGGACGGCCCCACGGTCGCCCGCGCCAGAGCGCTGATAAAGCCCCCAACCGCAAAAATTGCCCGATACATTAAAAATCGGATGCAATTTTTGCTTCCTGCGTCAGAAACCCTGCCGCCTGCGGTCACTTACGTCCATGTAAGCTCCCTTGGCGGCAGGGTTTCTTCCTTGGCTTGCGGGCTTTCTCAACGCTCTGGCAGTCTGCTGACTTTGTCAACATCCTGCGCGCGGACGGCCAGCCGCCCGCGCGGTTTCACGCCCGTCCCCTCCGCGTCCCCAGCGCGCGGTTCACTTCCCGCACCCGCCTGCGGATGCCGAGGTATTGCCCCAGCCAGACCAGCGCGTAGATGGCGAAGAAAACGCCGAAGTACAGCGCCGCCCCTGCCGCGTCGTGGCGCATCCAGCGGCAGGCCCAGGCGATGGGGAAGGTGGCGGCGGAACAGACGAGCAGGTGCAGCGCGGTCTGCTTCGTCAGGCTCCAGCCATCCCGCCGCCAGATGCGCGACGCCCCCGCCCAGGCCGCGCCGTAAAGCATGGAGAGCGCTGTTTGCAGCATCACGGCGTTGAGTTCGCTCCCGCAGTCGGCGATGAGCTCCGGCACGACGGCGTAAAAATGCCCGTCGCCCACGGTCAATGAGATCAGGATGGCGATGATCGTACTCAGCGCCACGCCAAAGAGCGCCCCCGCGCCGCAGAGCAAAAACACTTTCTTCTTCATTTCTTCTCCCCTCCGATGCCCAGCCTTTTTTTCAGCGCCGCCACATACCTGCGCGCCGCATAGGTAATGCTGCCGTCGGCAAAGCGCACCACGATGGTGCCCGTCAGCCGCAGGTCGAAGGCGCGCACGCGGTCGAGGTTGATAAGCTCCGCGTTGGAGATGCGCGCGAACGCCCCGCCCTCCAGCCGCCGCTCCGCCTCGTACAGCCGCATGCGCAGTTCAAACTCGCCCCGCTCCGTGGCCGCGTAGACCTTGCCGCCCCCGGCGTAGACGCGCAGTATGTCCGCCGGGTCGAGCAGTTCCGCCTCGCCGCCGCGAAAGCCGGTCAATTTCCGCTCCGGCCCGCGCCCAAGCAGCCGCAGCGCCGCCTCAACTTCCTCCGTCATCCGCGGCGCGGTAATGACGGCGCGCGCCTCCGCGCAGTTTGGGTCGATGCGCACTTCCACGTTCATGGCCGTCCCCCTCTCGTCGCCTCCAGTATACACCGCCCGCGCCGCGAGCGCCAGCCCTTTTCGACAGGTGGTCGCTTTCGCCCTACAGTTGGCTCCTGAAAACTGTTAAATCTCACAAGAAGCGATTGACAGATACCCCCAAAGGGTATATTATAAACGTCGGGGAGAAATACCGGACGGGGGTATATGAAAGGAGCGAGCGCCGATGCAGGAACCAAAACCGGCCTGCTGCCGCTACAAGCACACGCCGCGCAGCGAAGAAGCGAAAAAGAAACTCATCAACCGCCTCAACCGCGTGATCGGGCAGCTGGGCGGCATCAAGAAGATGATCGAGGAGGACCGCTACTGCGGCGACATCCTCATGCAGGTGGCGGCGGTGGAGAGCGCCCTGCAGGCGCTGGGCTACGTGATGCTCCAGGACCACATGGAGACCTGCGTGGTCGAGGAGATACAAAACGGCAACACCGCCATCGTCGATGAAGCCATCGAACTGGTGAAGAAACTCAAATAGGAGGCAACCGTGAAAACGCAGAAATTCAACGTCACCGGCATGACGTGCGCAGCCTGCCAGGCCAACGTCACCCGCCGCGTGCAAAAGCTGGAAGGCGTCAGGGATGTGGACGTCAACCTGCTCTCCGGCCGCATGACGGTCGAATACGATGAAAGCGCGCTCACCGCCCCCGCCATCTGCGCGGCGGTGCAGGAGATCGGCTACGGCGCCAGCGACGCCGAGGCCCCGTCGCCGGGCGCGCAGGCGCAGGCCGCCTCCGGCTTCCGCGAGGAATGGCAGTCGCGCCAGCAGCGCGCCGAGGACGATCAGGCGTCGATGAAGCGCCGCCTCATTTCCTCGATTATTTTGCTCATCCCGCTGATGTACGTGGCCATGGGCGGCATGCTGGGCCTGCCGGTGCCCGCTTTCCTCACCGGCACGGAAAACGCCCTCATCTCGGCGCTGACGCAGCTGGTCATCACCGTGCCGGTCATCCTCATCAACCGCAAGTTCTACATCGTCGGCTTCAAGGCGCTCGCCCACCGCGCGCCGAACATGGATTCTCTGGTGGCGGTCGGCTCCAGCGCCTCGCTGCTCTACGGCATTTTCGCCATGTACCGCATGGCCTACGGCTTCGGCCACGGCGACATGAATGTGGTGCACGAATACGCCCACGCTCTCTACTTTGAGTCCGCGGCGATGATCCTCACCCTCGTCACCGTCGGAAAGTACCTCGAGGCGCGCTCCAAATCCAAGACCTCGGACGCGCTGGGCAAGCTGGTCGATCTCGCGCCCAAGACCGCCGTGGTCGTGCGCGACGGCGTGGAAGTCACCGTGCCCGCCGAGCAGGTGGTCGCCGGCGACGTCGTGGTCATCCGGCCCGGCGAGAGCATCCCCGTGGACGGCGAGGTCATCGAGGGCTTTGGCTACGTCGATCAGGCTGCCATCACCGGCGAGAGCATCCCCGTGGAAAAGCGCGTTGGCGACACGGTCATCTCCGCCACCATCAACAAAAACGGCGCCTTCCGCTTCCGCGCCTCGCGCGTGGGCAACGATACCACGCTCGCGCAGATCATCCGCCTTGTGGACGACGCCAGCTCTTCCAAAGCGCCCATCGCCCGCCTTGCCGACAAGGTCAGCGGCGTGTTCGTGCCCGTGGTCATGGGCATCGCGCTCGTGACCGCCATCGTCTGGATGGTCGCCGGCTACGGCTTCGAGTTCGCCCTTTCCAACGCCATCTCCGTGCTGGTCATCTCCTGCCCCTGCGCGCTGGGCCTGGCCACGCCCGTGGCCATCATGGTCGGCACCGGCAAGGCCGCCGAGTTCGGCATCCTCATCAAGAGCGCCGAGGCGCTGGAGAATCTGCACAACGTCGACACCATCGTATTGGACAAGACCGGCACTATCACCTCCGGCCATCCCTCGGTGACGGACATTGCCGTGCTCGAACCCGGCCTTGCCGAGAGCGACTTTCTCGCCCAGGCCGCGGCGGTCGAGGCCGGCAGCGAACACCCGCTGGCCGAGGCCGTGGTGGAAAAGGCCAGGCAGCAGCGCCTTGCCGTGCCCAAAGCCGAGGCCTTCAGCGCCACCTCCGGCCGCGGCGTGCAGGCCACGCTGAACGGCAAGACCTACCTCGCCGGCAACGCCGCCTTCCTCGCCGAAAACGGCATCGACACCGCTCCCGCGAATGCGCAGATGGAGCGCTTCGCCAGCGAGGGCAAGACGCCGCTCATCTTCGCCCGCGAGGGCCGCATCCTCGGCATCATCGCCGTGGCCGACACCGTGCGCGAGACCAGCCGCGCCGCCATCCGCCGCTTCCGCGAGATGGGCCTCAACGTGGTCATGCTCACTGGCGACAACCGCAAGACCGCCGAGGCCATCCGCAAACAGCTGGACATCGGCGAAGCCATCGCCGACGTGCTGCCCACGCAGAAGGAGGCCGTCATCCGCCGTTTGCAGGAGCAGGGCCACAAGGTGGCCATGGTCGGCGACGGCATCAACGACGCCCCGGCGCTCACCCGTGCGGACATCGGCATCGCCATCGGCGCGGGCACGGACATCGCCATCGACTCCGCCGACGTCGTGCTGATGAAGGATTCCCTCG